>JAFGTU010000199.1 GCA_016933985.1 Sedimentisphaerales bacterium
AAGCAAAAAGAAAGAAGAGGCTGCTACTCCAGAATACTACCTTAAAGACCTAACATCCTGGTCCAAACAACCGGGAGTACCTCACGGGGACGCATCTTGAAGACGTTGAGACGTCATAGATCAGACTAAAACTAGTGCCACCGGGGCTGTTGAAAAAGTCCGGAATTTGTTGTGATTGTTTTGATTAATTAGGGGGGGTAGGGGATTTCAGATTTCATATTCAAGATCTCAGATTTGGGCGCAGTGTCAATTGGGGAATGACGAAGAAGGTTGAATTGCGGAGGCCCCCCCACCGCAGGGGTGGGGGCTAATCAGGGGTGATGGGGTGGTCAGACGTGATATGGAGAGAGATCGGACAGGTCGGACAGGTTGGACCAGTTGGACAGGTCGGACGGGAACGAAAGACTCAAGACATAAGACCCAGGACGGGAGACAAAGGACAGGAGACGGGAGAGACAACGGTTATCAGGGGATCAGGTGACCAGGAGGTGGTTATCAGGATATCAGGTCATCAGGAGTTAAGGGAATGGACGCGAGCAAGACGCCCGCGACAGGGATGGAGGGAGGGCGGTGAGTGTGTGGGCGAGGGCAAGGGATGGGAACTTGCGGTCATTTTCCACAAGGGTCGTCGTCGAGGATTCCTTCGAGCAAGAGATTTGCCATTGCAGGGCCCTGGTCGGTCATAGTCACCCATACGACATGGTCGAATTGGCAGTTATCGACTCCTGCAGGCGCTGAGGCCGGTCCTCCACCACCTGCGCCGGTGACGGCGAGAGTGTGGTAGGCCCGGCCCTTTCGAATAGACTTGCTGTATTTGTGGACGTGTCCTGTGAAGACGGTATAGTCTCTATCGGCCAGCAGGTCCTCCAATTTGCTCCAGTTATCGAGAAGCGGGCCCCTCCACGCGGGCTGGTGCATGAAGACAAGCGTCCAACGGACATGGCTGTGCGACTTGAGTACCTTCCGAAAATAGTCAAGCTGGCTGTCGCTGATACTGCGTTTGGAAGGGTCCTCGGTATTGAGGCAGAGAAAGAGGACATCTCGATAAACAAAATGATAATAGCTTTGGCCGAGCCTCTGACGCCACTTCCGGGCCATCACTTCGTTGGTGATATCATGATTGCCCGGCAGATAGAAGAACGGCATTTCGAGCTTCTGCACCAAAGAATCGAATTCGTCCCACTGCGTATCGAGCTCGGCGTTGTCCTCGATCTTGCCTTCAATATAATCTCCGATTGAGAGGACGAATTCGGGTTTCAGGAGATTAAGCTTGTCCACTGCTTCGGCAAAGACTCCCGGTCGATGCTTTCCGGTGCGGTCTGCGACAATCGCGAACTGGAAGTTCCTCGATCTATTGGCCAGATTCAGATGAGTCCAGGGATGGACGTCTCCGGACTTGCGGATGCTCAGTTTCGGACAACAACCAGTCAGGGCAATCGCGGCGGCAACGATAATAAGCTGTTTGAGAGTCTTCACGGTTAGGCACCTCTTCTATATTTCAGGTTCAGTCGAATTGGACGTCGGTGAGGACGAATTGGACGTTGGTGCTGCCGAGGTAGGTGTTGATTTGGGGCTGGTAGGCTACGTCGAAGGATTCGTGGTCGAGGAGCTTTTTCTCCAATTTTCCCATTCTGAAGCCTATACATCGGACGGCTGCGATGCCGTCGGTAATGGTAAGCTGCAAGTGGTCGCCGGCTGCGCCTACTCTTCTGGGAGGGTTGGCTAACCGGACGCCTCTTGTGGCGAAGCTCGGTTCGGGATTGCCCTGGCCGAAGGGTCCGAGCATCTGCAGCTCGCCGACCATTTCCCTGTTGAATTCGCCGAGCGATGCCTCGGCGTCGATGTGGAGTTTTGCTGCGACGTCGGCTTCGTTGAGATTGTCTCTTGCGTATATCTCGAATTCGGCGGCGAATCGCTCTATTTTTTCCGTGTGGATAGTGAGGCCGGCGGCCATTTCGTGGCCTCCGAAGGTGTTTAGATGCTCGGAACATGCCTCGATTGCCGTTAGCAGGCAGAATCCGGGGATGGACCTGGCGGAGCCTTGAGCAATTCCGTTCTCAGAGGCGGTGTTGATCATAATTGTTGGCCGATAGAACTTGTCCACTATTCGTGAAGCGACGATGCCGATAACGCCGGTATGCCAGGTCTCGTTGGCCAGGACGATGCTCTTTCTGTCGGGATGGTGGGCGCCCTGTTCGACAATCATTTCGCAGGCCTGCTTGAATATTTTTCGCTGGAGCTGCTGGCGCTTGCTGTTTTGCTCTTTTAGATACTCGGCAATCTGCATGGAGCGGACAGCGCTATCGCTTGTGAGCAGTTCGACGGCCAATCGAGCGTGGCCCATCCTTCCGGCGGCGTTGAGCACCGGGGCGAGTCGAAAGCCGATGTCGAAGCTGTCGAGTCCCTTGCCTGTGAGGCCGGCCGACTCAATCAGGGCCAGGACGCCGGAGAGACGACATTGAGGCAGGGCCTTGAGGCCGTAGCTTGTCAACACCCGGTTCTCGCCTCGCAGGTCAACGACGTCGGCGATTGTGCCCATTGCGGCCAGGCTGGTTGCGTTGAGCATGAACTCTCTGAGCTCCGAGGCCAGCTTTTGGCCCGGGCTGAGCTGCTTGGCAACGGCCCATCCCAATTTGAAAGCAACCATTGCGCCGGCTGAATACTGGTTCGGATATTCTTCCTGCAGGGCGGGATGCACGATGGCGACGGCCGTAGGCAGGGCGGCTTCGGCGTGAGAAGCCATTTGGTGATGATCGGTGATTATCAGGTCGAGGCCAAGCTCGTCGGCAAGCTCGGCTGATTTGAAGGCCGTAATGCCGCAATCGACGGTGATGACCAGCTCGCTGCCGGCTTGCGCCAGTGAGCGGATGGCATCGGCGTTGAGGCCGTAGCCCTCGTCGATTCGATGCGGAATGTAGTAGTCAACATCTGCGTCGAGGAGGCTGAGGAGCTGCCAGAGGATGGATACGCCCGTGATGCCGTCCACATCATAGTCGCCGTAAATAGTGATTTTTTGCTTATTGTTTATAGCGTGGGCGATTCTTTGGACTGCCTGGGGCACTCCAGGCATTTGTTCGGGCTCGATCAGCTCGGTGAGCCTGGGCTTGAGAAACGCGCGGGCGGCGCCGGCATCGGTTATGCCGCGATTGATCAAGAGCTGAGCCAGCAGATCCGAGGTTTTCAGCGACTTTGCAAGCTGCGCGGCCCGGCAATCAGCAGGCTTAACAGTCCATTGCTTACTCAGTCCGCCGGTGACAGATGCTGAAAGTGGCATTAAAGGCACATCCTGTTAATTACAAAAAAAACGGAGAGGGGGGGATTCGAACCCCCGGTGCCCTAAAGGGCACACCGGTTTTCGAAACCGGCTCGATCAGCCACTCCGACACCTCTCCGGATGTCTATTTCACAGTATTCTCCATAGGCAGAACACATTCAAACGGATTTTCCAGCCAGTTTACCTGCACCTTGCTTATGATGCAAGATGATTACAGAAAAGACCAACTACAGTCTCTGTCTTGCGGGCGGTCTTTGTGGTTAATGTGAAATGGGGCCGGAGCTTTCTCAGGCCATCCAGGGTCGTTTGCGATTCCTTGATTTCTCGATGGCCTTGACGACAATCTCCACGTCCTGCCTGACCTGCCAATCAAACATGCCTAGGCAAATGAAGTCTGCGCCGCTCTCGAATGCGTAGGCGATTCCATCCTGAGCCGGGATCGCCCCTGCGGCCAGGACCTTGAACGCTATCCAGGGGACCTTCACATCCTGCATAAACTCCACCGTCTCCTCGTGGTCATGGCAGAACATGTTATCGTGATACTGGGCGTGATTGGGCGAGTTGGCCTCGTACATCTCGATGAACCGCCTGTTCTCTTTGGGATGGGCCGACCAATACCTGTCGTGGTGGAGGGTCTTCATATAAAAATCGGGCTTGAGTCCCTCCTTCTCGCAGAACCGGATCGGCTCGAGCCGATGTGCGCAGATGCCGACGGGGACCCTGTGCTTCCTCATAATCTCGTAAGCCTTGATGATATTCTTCTGGTTGCCCTGGTGGCACCATACATCGGCGGCTCCTCCCCAGAGATATGCCGCGGAGGCCCCGAGTTCGATGTGCTCTTCAAGCAGCCGCTCATACTGGTTGATATCCGTGGTAATTACGTCGGCCAGCCATTTCATATTCCCTCCCCATTCGTCCCAGTACCTTGACAGTCTGAAGCGTGCGAAATTGTGGTTCTTCAGGACGATACCATTGACCCCATACTCCTCGCAGAGCTTCAAGGTCATGAGGATTCGCTCTTCGGTGTTGTAGCGTTCCGCGAGGGCACTGACATAGTCCAAATCGCGGGCGTGCATATTCATACTGATAAGGTTGCTGCCGCTCATCAGCCTGCCGAAGGTGATATCTCCGATTTTGCCCGTGGGCATCTTCTGCCGCCTTGCCAGCACTTCCGGGGCATCCAAATCCAAGTCCCTGAGTCTGGCGTATTCCAGCCTGTCGGTCTTTGTAGTGATATCCGAGTCCGTCGAGGCGTCCACTGCTTCTGTTGCCAAGGCAGAAGACGAGACGCCAATAACGCCCATGGCGCCCAGTCCCCCAAGCACCTCCCTGCGATTCGGATACTTTGCAGACTTCATAGGCCTTCTCCAATTTCAAACCTCATCAACTTACCCGGCGAGATACAGTTCTGTCGATGACCATAATTATATCGTGTCAAAAAAAGCCGGCATTGTCAAGTGGCGACTCGTCGCAGCGATCCAAGCAACGCTATCGCACTCAAGCCTTTACAAGGCAGACTCAGATTCACGTTGGTTGGCTATTGACAGCTATACGTACTATACTTAGTATCGGCTCGGTGGAGGTAAGATAGGTATGCGTGCTTTATGGTTCGACGTATTGCGATACTGGGTTCTACGGGTTCTATCGGGAGGAATGCGCTGCGTGTTATCGAGGGCCTGGGGGAGGGGTATTCGGTATTTGCTCTTAGTGCGAACAGTAAGGTCGAGCTGTTGGCCGAGCAGGCACGGGCGTTTGGCGCCAAGGTTGTTGCTATTACCGATGCGAGCTGTCGAGGGCGGCTTGTTGATTTGCTGGGGGGGCTTGATGTCGAGATATTGAGCGGGTCCGAGAGCCTCGCGGCTCTCGCGCAGCTTGATGAAGTCGATACCGTCGTGACGGCGATTGTGGGTGCGGCGGGGCTGTCGGCCGTGCTGGCTGCCGCCAAGAAGGGAAAACGCCTTGCCATTGCCAATAAGGAGCCGCTGGTCGTCGCCGGCGAGCTTTTGATGGCCGAGGCGGCCAGGAGCGGCAGCGAGATTCTGCCGGTGGATAGCGAACATTCGGCCATTTTTCAGGCGATGCAGACGGGCAAGCGGACCGAGGTTGCGAAGATTATCCTGACGGCCTCCGGGGGGCCGTTCCTCAAGCTCAGCGGGCAGGAGATGGAGGATGTTACCTTAGAGCAGGCCCTTGCGCATCCGACGTGGGATATGGGCCCGAAGGTTACTATCGACTCGGCGACGATGATGAATAAGGCCCTTGAAATCATCGAGGCAAGGTGGCTTTTCGACGTTCCTGTTGAAAGAATTGAAGTTTTGATACATCCGGAGTCGATAGTACACTCTTTGGTCGAGTTCGTAGATGGTTCGGTAATTGGCCAGTTGGGCGAGCCGGATATGTGCCTTCCGATCCAGTACGCTTTGACCTACCCGGATCGTCTCGCCGGTCGGGCTAGGGCGCCGCAGTTGGCCGAAATTGGGAGGCTCAATTTCAGCAAGCCTGACGGCGAGGTATTCCGCGCGCTGCCTCTGGCTTACGAAGTCTGCCGGGCAGGCGGTACCGCGGCGGCGGTCTTCAACGCGGCTAACGAGGCGGCCGTAGAAGAGTTCTTGGCGGGAAAGATAAGATTTGTTAATATACTTGAGCTTGTAGAAGATTGCCTGAACAGGCACGATGTCAAGACCGGCGTGTCGCTCGAAGAGCTGCTCGAAGCCGACGCCTGGGCGAGACGTCAAGTCTCTGCACTGACGTGCAGCACGTAGTCTATATAGTTTTGTGAAAGCCTTTGAGCTGGGGGCGTGTTAATGTCGAAACCTAAGAGTTTGTTTGGCAAGTCATTCAAGGTATTGCTTTTGGCGGCGATTGTCGCCGGCGCTATCTACTTGATTGTTCGCAATATCGATGCTTTCGGGAACGTGCTTCTCGTACTGCTCGGTTTTGGCGTTGTGATTCTGGTTCACGAGTTCGGGCATTTCATCTCGGCGAAGCTGTGCGGGATAAAGGTTGAGATGTTTTCGATAGGTTTTCCGCCGATTCTGATTGGCTTTAAGAGGGCGGCGGATGGTTTTCGCGTTCGCGTTCTGCCGGGATTTTTCGCTGAGGCGCGCGGCGACGATGCCGAAGACGACAAGGGCGAGTCCGGCCAAATGCGGGATGAGGGCGACAAGGCCGATGACAGCCTGCTGAGCCTGACCGTCGGCGGCAAGGGCCGGGCCTGGGATACCGAGTACTGCGTCGGCCTGATTCCGGTGGGCGGGTTTGTCAAGATGCTGGGGCAGGATGATACGGGCAACGTCAAGGCCAGCGACGACCCTCGCTCCTTTGCCAATAAGCCGGTGTCGGCGCGGATGGCCGTTATTGCCGCAGGAGTGGTGTGCAATGTAATCCTTGCGGCCATAATTTTTGTGGCCGTATTCCTGATTGGAATAAAACAACCGCCGGCGGTGGTCGGGGGGATCGAGCCTAATTCGCCGGCCGAACATGCCGGGCTGCAAATCGCCGACCGGATCATCGAGATAGACGGGAAGAGCAAGAATATCGATATGACGGATGTGATGCTTGCAGCGGCCCTATCTAAAAACGGCGAAAAGGTCAAGATGAAGATTGACCGTACCGGAGAGGTCTTTGATCTTGAGCTGGCATCGACGAAGCAGCCGGACCAGCCGCTCAAAACGTTCGGAATCCAACTGCCGTTGAGCCTCAAGATAGCCAAGTTCGATGAGCCGAAGCAAGTCAAAGAGCTACAGGCGAAGACAGGTCTTGCCCCGGGAGACGTGATCAAGTCGATCAATGGACGCCCGGTCGAGCAATACTGGGATTTCGAGCCAATTTTCGAAAAGACCTACACGCCTACTGTCAAGCTCTTGACGGAGCGGAAGAGCAAAAATGGGAAAACTGATCTTATCGATAGGGAGCTTGCGCTTTCATGGAATATCGGAGATGACGTGCCGGACCAGAATGATCTGAAGCTTCGCCACATCCACTCGATGGTGCCCCGGTTGCTGGTCACAAAGGTCAATAAAGTGGTACGCAAAGGTCCCGAGCGAAAGCTCCCCGGCCGAATTCTCGATAGAATGCTCGGATTGATGGGAAGAAAGCCCGCGGAACGCGAGACCGTCCTTTCCGACCTGAAAGTCGGCGACGTGATTCTTGCGGTCGGAGACGTGCAGAATCCGACGTATAATGAGATGCGTCGTGTTACCAAGGAGCACGAGGACAAGGATCTGCTCGTGAAAGTGCTGCGCGCCGATGCGAGCGGCGATGAGAAGCCTGTGAGCGTTACGGTCAAGCCAGTCCTTTCGGCCGGCAGGAATGAAGTCTCTATTGGCATCGCCCTGGCGCTCGATGCCGCACATCCGGTTGTCGCAGATACGATAGCGGCTGGGGACGATGCGACCAAGCCGACTATCCCTCGTGGGGCGGTGATAACGGCCGTCGACAGGGAGCCTGTTTCGAGCTTCTATGATGTTGTACGAGAGATACAGAAGTACCCGGGCGAACATATCACTATCGACTACCGACTCAACGAGGAAAACGCCGGGGCCGTTGCCCTGACAGTCGCCAGCGATGACAGCGCATTCACGGTAAAATCGGGGTTTGCTGAGGCTGTGCCGTTTGAGCTACGCAAAGACCTATATAAGGCGAAGAACCCTGTCGACGCCATTATGATGGGCAGCAGGAAGACCGTTTCGATGATTGCACAGACATATCTGACGATCAGGCGGTTGATTGCGGGGGCCGTTAGTCCTAAGAGCCTGATGGGTCCGGTGGGCATCCTCGCGGCCAGCTACCATACCGTGGCGGACAAGATGTGGATTGAGTACCTCTTCCTCATCGGGCTGATAAATGCCGCCATTGCAGTATTTAACTTCCTTCCTCTGCCCCCGCTCGACGGCGGTCTGGCGGCATTCCTCGTCGTTGAGAAGATCAAGGGCTCAGCCGTAAGCGAACGGACACAAGGGATTATTGTTCGCATCGGGCTGGCATTCG
>JAFGTU010000200.1 GCA_016933985.1 Sedimentisphaerales bacterium
CTCCGCAAGGATGACGCCGAATAGATGTTTGGAATTCCCGCGAAAAAATCCCGCGACCGTCTTGACAACGGCTTGCTCATAGATGTCGCCAGAATTCAGAATGTCCCCAGAATTCATCCCCAGAACTCCTCGGGAAAGCGTCGCTCGTGCCTCGTCGCTTGTATGTAGCACCCCCGCCCTCGGGGGGCAGTGATTTGCCGCCTTAAGCGGATGCTGAGGCCTCCTTCTCATTCCCATCTCGAAACAAATAGGACCAAGAGAACGGCTCCTTTTCCGCTTGCCCCACCCGCCCGGACAGGCTACAATTGTAGCCGAAGCTTGGAGGCAATTGCGTGACGACAGTGCAAGAGCATCGCGGGAGGAACAGCAAGACGGGCGAACAAGGGCGGCATCATATCCATGAATCCATCGTCCAGAAGGCGGCTACGATATCAGAACCGTGCAGGAGCTTCTCGGTCACAAGGACGTGAAGACGACGATGATCTATACCCACGTTCTCAACCGGGCAGGCAAGGGTGTGAAAAGCCCGGTGGACGATTTGTAGGGAAGAAACGATGGCGTCTTATACAGAAACCATATATCCCCCCATCGCAGGCGTTACAAGCGATCTAATGGTCTCTAATCAAAAGGCTTATGCCCGTCTTATCGCCGGGGTGTTATGCCGCGATTTCGCGGCCGAAAAGCGTTATAAGGAAACCATCTAATCATTGTTAGGCTCAAAATCGGAATGGAGGTGATAAGATGTCAAATTTCAACAATGGCAAACCGTATCACGGATCTGATCAAATAAGCGCAGGGCGGTTAGAGGGCGCAACAGGAGAGACTGATTATTTTTATTTTTTCTGCCCTAAATGCCCTGATCGTGAAATCATGCGAATCCTGGAATACGGAGAACATGCGAAAGAGGCCGTCAATGAATACAACGCACACTGCAAAAGTAAGGCAAAGTATGGATTCACATTGGTTTTCAAATTGTATTGTGAAAAATGTGGTCACTCCGATTTTGTAAAATTATCAAATACCGGCTGCCAGCGTGGCAAGCATTCCGAAATATTGAAGCGGACATAAGAACCGGCGCAGTGTTTCCGCGCCCAAAAGGATCAACCTATGACACGAATGAAAACTATGTATAGGTCGATAAGACTCCTGATCTGGGTGCTTCTTTTGTGTCTCGGATCTATCCCAGCATATGCTCAAACTGCTCAGGAAGTCGCCAGAAAGGCATTCACTTCGACTGTCCTCCTTGTCATGGAAGATGCTAATGGTCAGCCCCTCTCGCTCGGTAGCGGCTTCTTCGTTCGTGATGGCGAAGTTGCCAGCAACCTTCATGTTGTCGAAGGTGCCGCACGAGGATACGCAAAGATAGTCGGTCAGAAATCAAAGTACGATATTGAAGGCATTACCGCCATTGACCCCGAACGCGATCTTGTGGTTCTCAGGATTACTGGCGCTCGTGCATCGACGCTCATCCTTGGCAGCAGTGACGCCGTTCAGGTTGGGGAAACCGTCTATGCCGTTGGAAACCCACAGGGATTGGAAGGCACGTTCTCACAGGGAATTATCAGCAGCGTCCGCGAAGTTGGAACCGACAAGCTTCTACAGATTACCGCTCCCATCTCCCCCGGTAGCAGTGGTGGACCGGTGCTGAACGGTAAGGGCGAAGTTATCGGTGTTTCAGTCGCGACCTTCAGGGGCGGGCAAAATCTGAACTTCGCAATCCCTTCAAACTATCTCAAGGCGTTGGTTGATAAAGGTGGCCCTACAAAAGCATTGGCACAAGCTAAACCGTCCAAGTCCCAACGATCAATTCTATCAGATTTAGGTGGTCGAAGCTCAGAAGGTTTAGAGGGAGGCCAGTTGGTCTGGCAATACCCGTATGGAATTAGCGGGGACTACTCACTATCTCTACGCAACCGACTTCGAGAGAATGTAAGAAAAGTTTTCTGTCTTGTAATCTTCTATGATTCACAGGGAAACCCTATTGATGTTGATGTTGTCCGATATGATGGTCTTATTCCGGGAGGTCTGGCTAAAAGAGTGAACAGCAGCGTTGACAAGAGCGTCCAGGATTTGACAACTAATACGAGAAGCGGTGCAAAGAGTCCGAGCACAAAAGTTGAATACCGGATTCTGGATTTCGAGATAGCTAATTGAGTTCGAGTAAGCCTAACAACCGCATCAACTCGGACTGGCGATTCCGCTGCGCTCCATTGCCAGCCGGTTATGCGGAGCGTTAGCTGAACGAAAGGACAGAACGAAATGGGATTATTTGGGCTACTTCTCAGCAGAGACGCTCGTTTATTGAAAGCAATAGAAGCCGGCAACGTAGAGACAGTTGAGAATCTCCTTAAGAAAGGTGCACAGCCAGATGCCAGAAACAAATATGGAACGACAGCCTTACTTTCTGCAGTTTGGGAAGGGTATCGTCAAATTGTTGAACTCCTATTAAAATATGGTGCAGATGTTAATGGAAAAGGCCGTAACGGGAACACGGCTTTGATTGAAGCGGTTTCAAAAGAACATACTGACATCGTTAAATGCCTATTGCAAAACAAAGCAAATGTTAATGAAAAAAACAATGATGGGGATACGGCTTTGATTGAGGCGGCCGCGTGTGGATATACTGAAATTGTTGAATTACTGTTGGAAAACAAAGCAGATGTCAGCGCAAGAACTTACGAAAAAGAAGTAGATTCTTTGACGGGAGCAACCGCTTTAGTGAAAGCGGCCTGGCATGGACACGATGACGTTGTAAGAATGTTGCTGAAAAATGACGCAGACGTCAATGCTAAAGCTAGCGACGGCTTTACGCCTTTGACCATAGCGGCATGGAAGGGACATCTTGATGTTGTAAAGATCCTCCTAGAAAGCAAAGCTGATGTTAATGCGAGAACTGATCAAGGGTATACAGCTTTAATGAACGCTGTTCGTATGGCCGGTGATGCTATGGATGTTTTTGAAAACTATCCGCAGATTATCAAGCTTCTCCTGGACAACAATGCTGATGTCGATGCAGAATGTGACGATGGACATACAGCATTATCGATTGCAGTTAACGAGGACAATACGGAAATTGCTGATATGTTGAGGAAGCGAAAGGAGAGCTAAGAGCTGAGGTGTTAAGGAGGGTTGCCGTGATTATTAGCATTTTGACAAGTGACTATTCAGTGACAAGTGCTAACATCTGGCTGCATCGCGACCCCTCGCACGCTCGGGTCGCATGAGCTGGTGCGTCATACCATTGAAGTATTGACAATGGAAAAACCAAAATATCCAAGAGAATTCCTACTTGCAGATCTCAAACGCGTGGCTAAATTGCTCGGCAAAATTCCAACTATGGCTGAGTTTGACGGGATTAAAGATAAGAAGGTAGCCGCCGTCACTATTGCCAAACGATTCAATAGAAGCTGGAATAATGCACTTGCGTCAGCTGGCTTTGATCCCAAAAAAGCAAGGCTTACTTATCACGACATTGACATGGGAGAGGAACTAACCCGGGTAGCCTCAGAACTGGGCCGGACACCGTCAACACGTGAGTTCGATGAACGCTCCTCCATGAGTGCAACAACAGTTAGTCAGCGTTTGGGAAATGGTTCGTGGGAAGCAGCATGCCAGAGCGTTGGACTTCAGCCTTATGTGTCCAATAAACCTCCTAATGTGGTTGCAGGCTGGAACAAAGGCAAGCGGAAGCTGAAAATCAGCAAAGATGAATTGCAGTATCTTTATGAAGTTGAAGGACTCAGCGCTTCAGCAATTGCCGTGCGCCTCAATGTAGGTCGTGGGACAGTTCTTCGCCGAATAAAAGAATTTGGGATACCAATTCGCAAATTGCACTATACTATGCCTCGGGAGACAGCTATTGAAGCAAAGGTCTATCAGGAACTAGAGCGGCGTGGGGTGACGTTTGTAAAGCAGCAAGTCATTGATGGTCTATGGGTTGTGGATGCCTTGATACCGGGAGCGCGAATGGTCATTGAATGTGACGGTGAATACTGGCATTCACTTCCTGAGATGATCGTAAGAGATCAGAAGAAGGACAATTATCTCAAGAGTCGAGGATATAAAGTCTTCCGTTTTCCTGAAGCCGCCATTCATTCTGACGTAAAGGGCTGTGTGCAGAGGGTCGTTGATGCTCTTATTCACCGCTACAAAGAGGTATAAATTGCACTTTTATAAGGTATAACATGGCCCTTCATCTCGACGCCGCTATGCGTCGCGAATGAGGGCCTGCGTTCGGCAAGGAGACAGCAATGGTTACTACTTTCATATACAGGCAACTAATGAGAGACCTGGGGACAGCATACTCAATTTGAAACCTGACTGACTAAGGCGACCCTGGTATTTGCCCTCGAAGTGGTCCGAGCGCTGACCGTAGCTTGGCATTCATGATTCGAGAGAGGGTATCCACAGATGATGCTGATTAACGCCGATGGTGTCATGTTGAATTCGTGAAATCTGCGTAATCCGCGGACAAACCGGCCGCGGGACGCAGCCATGTGCCATGAGCGGGAGCAGACGCGGCACGGGCGACGATCGCTCGTTTGGGACTTGTGCATTTCGAATGTGTTGCGGATTGCGGATGTCGTGCTGCGCATTTCCCGCCACCGGCGCGGCCCGGCGGTGGGCGGGAGCGAATTTCAAACAGGCCAGGTGAAGCTTTCAATGGCCGAGATCAAGCTTCATCTGACCGAATGTAAGCTTCGAATGGCCCGGACGAAGCTTACAATGACCGATTCGAAGCTTCGAATCGGCTAAACCAAGCTTCGAATGGCCCGTTGTAAGCTTCGAATAGCCAAAACCAAGCTTACAATCGCCAAAACCAAGCTTGAAATGGCCAAGATGAAGCTTCAAATGGCCAAGATGAAGCTTAGAATGACCCGGATCAAGCTTGAAATGGTCGATTCCAAGCTTCGTTTGGTTCGCCGGCGGCAGGGGCATGGGGGCTGTAAACGACGGACGCGACGGCTTTTAGACGATCTCGGTCCGAAAACGCCCGTTGCCGGCGTCCGAGAACTACGTCCGGGGGCCATGTCACCGGCGGCAGGCCCGCCTGACTGTCTTTGGTGGTCAGAAAAGACTGTCCACAGATGGCACCGATTAACACCGATTAAGGTATTGTGAATCCGTGAAATCTGTGTAATCTGCGGACGATTCCGTCGTGAGGAACGACAGCAGGCGCAGAACGCAAGCATGCCCGCAAACAAGGCGGAAGCCGTCCCTTGGCCATTCGTCTCAACGAGATGAGTATACAGCCAGGACTACAAGGCTATGCCCAAGTGACTCACGACATGCGAGCTACACTTCCCTGCGTCTTAGTCGCCAGCCGGCGCCGGTCAGGCCGATAGCGCCGAGCAGAACGGCGCCTGGGAGTGGCACAGTAGCAGGATCAAATTCAATGATTCCCCTGAAGTGGTACGTAGCAGAGTTGTCGTGGAGCGAATTGAGATTCCATGTGCCGGACCAGGGATGTGACCCACAATGCAGGTACATGTGGGGTCCCCATGTCGCAGATCCATAACGCGTCGCCCTGTACGACGAGTCATCGCCGCTGACCCACTGCCAGTTGTTCAGGTCATAGCCGGAGCCGGTGCCGCCGTATTCGAGCCCGATCCAAGCCGCGTTAAGCATGGATGACGCACCGGCCGGGGCATACGTACTATCGAAGGTGGCTGCGAGCCACTCGTTCTCCGCAGCATCATTGACAGTCACAAGATGGCCGCCAACAGACACGGCCTCTTGCTCGGCTGCCAACCAGCTCAGATATCCGCTATTGCCTGTGATTGTGAGCGCGTACTGATGGCCGGCATACGAGAATACATCGTAAGCCGCAGAGAAATCCGCATAGCAAGCGGATCCCAAGCAGAGCAATACCAAGGAAACCAGAACAAGGCCGTACTTTAGCGGGCGTGCATGCAGTCTACTCATCTCAGACCCTCCGGAACACGATGTTTTCCCCCTCGCCTTCACACAATCTCTTTTAGGGGGGCGCTCCGTTGTGGCACGTACGGAAACAATCGCCGCCCAAAGAGCAACGTCGCAACGACGGGAACCTCTCCGTGGCCCACCATGTATCCTATAAACTACTATTCTACTGTCCACGTAGGCGGGGTGTCAACCGAAATCGAAGGCGCTGTGGAAAAAAGTGGCTTCTGGAGACACCAGGGAATGGCGGTCCATAAATGACTGTACAGGCTGCTTAATCTGCATTGCTGGGTCAGAAATGGCGATTGTGGATGTGGCTTCGTGCGTAATCGACCGCCGTGCTGTGCCGTCCCGGTGATGCTCTTTGCGCGCGGGGGCCGTGGGATCCCCGAACACCGTCCGCCATGTGCCGTTCCGGAGAAGGTATCCACAGAGTTCTGCGATTAACGCCGAGCAAGTCATTCTGAATCCGTGAAATCTGCATAATCTGCGGACGATTCCGTAACAGGGCGTAACCATATGCCGCGAGGGCGAGCAGGCCCGGCACGGGGCTTGTCGGTCGGTTTGTTTGAAGTTCGAATGTGTTTCGGATTTCGAGCTTCGGATTTCCCGCCAGCGGGGCGGCGGCCAGCAAGCGGGGGCGGCAAACGGCGGACGGCGCAGCTTGTGGATGATGTAGGTCCGCAAAGGCACGTTGGCAGTATCCGGGAACCGGGCGAAGTCCCGCGTCAGTCGCGGCACGACGGTTGAAAGACTGCCTGATCGGCTTGCAGTTGCGGCCGGAGGCCGGTTGTCAGGCTTGCAGCACCGCCAGGGCCTCTTCGACGGAGATGTCTTCGTGGACCATTTTGCTCAAGGCGCGGACCATCTTCTCGGGGGTCTGGTGCTGCCAGGCGTTGCGGCCGATGGAGATACCGGCGGCGCCTGCCTGCAGGGCGCCTTCGACCATGCGGAAGATCTCCTCGTCGCTGCCCATCTTGGCTCCACCTGCGATCACCACCGGGATCGGACAGCCCGCCACGACCTCGGCGAAGCTCTCGGGGGTGCCGGTGTAGACGACCTTGACGATGTCGGCGCCCAGCTCGGCCCCGACGCGAGCGGCCAGCTTGATGTTCTTCAGCTCGTACTCGTTCTTGATCTTCGGACCGCGCGTGTAGACCATCGCCACCAGCGGCATCTGCCAGAAGGTGCAGCGTTCGCTGACCCGACCGAACTGGCGCAGCATCTGTCCCTCGGTTTCGGCGCCGATATTGACGTGGATCGAGATCGCGTCGGCCCCGAGCTTGATCGCCTCTTCCACGTCGCAGACCAACTCCTTGGCGTTGGGATCGGGGCTCAGCATGGTCCCGGCCGAGAGGTGTACGATCAGGCCGACGTCCTTGCCCTGGCCGCGATGGCCCGCCCGGACGATGCCTTTGTGCATGAGGATGGCGTTGGCCCCGCCGGTGACGACGTGGCCGATCGTCGAGCGCATGTCCTCCAGCCCCTCGATAGGCCCGACCGTGACGCCGTGGTCCATGGGGACGATAACCGTCTTTTGCGAATTACGATTGATGATGCGTTCCAGTCGTATGGCCTTGCCGATCATGGCTCAATCTCCGTCATTGTGGATTTCAGATTTCAGATGGCGGGATCGGGGCAGGGCGGCCCAGCCGTGCCCACGCACCCACATCCGGTTTGCGCCTTACTCTATCTGCACCAGCCCTCAAGGCAAGAAAAAAACACCCGCAGGACGTGCCGCCACTCGGCCATGGGGCCGGCCAACACCGGGACCGTTACTGGCAAGATCCTTGACGGACCCGGGCCGCGATGGATATGCTCAGGCAAGAAGGCGGCGGTCGCACGGCGGGCGGCAGAGCCGGGAATGAGGAAAGGAGACACGTTGCGGATGACGCCGGAGGATCTGAATCCCATAGGTGATGTGTTAAGGCAAGATGGTAGCTGTGGCTCACCCGGTACCCTTGCTGGGCGTGACCGGACGAAGCATCAGCGCCGGTCCATCCGCTGGGTGGGGTATGATTACGCCCAGGAGGGCGTCTACTTTGTGACTGTCTGTGTGCAAGGACATGTCTGTTTGTTCGGGGACATAGTCAACGGGCAGATGCGGCGTAATGAATTGGGCCGCATCGTGCAGGCGACATGGTACGACTTACCGAATCATTACCCGCACATCGCGTTGGACGCATTCGTCGTTATGCCCAACCACGTTCATATGATTGTTGTGCTGACGCCTCCCGTAGGGGCAGGTTTCAAACCTGCCCTAATGAACCCTATGCGCGCAGAATCTGCCCATGCGAGATCGGTCCGTACGGGACCGATCAGGGCGGGTTTTAAACCCGCCCCCACCGGGAAACGCCACGGGTTGCCCGAAATCGTGCGTGCGTTCAAAACGTTCTCCGCACGGCGGGTCAATGCGCGTCGCGCCGGTTGCGGCCGGTCCCTGTGGCAGCGCAATTACTACGAGCATGTCATCCGCGACGAAGGACAACTGGGTCGCATCCGCCGGTACATCGAGGACAATCCGCTGAATTGGATGTTGGATCGCGAGAATCCTGAGGCGAAATGCTATGGCCAGAGAGAAGCAGAACGATGGTGTTCATAACGACCTATCCCGGTACCCCTGCCAAGTATGGTTCGACGAAACACCGTCGGCGGCCCATCCGCTGGAATGAATCGGGCTATATCGTCCAGGTGACGTGGTACGAACTGTCGAGTCATTACCCGCACATCGCGTTGGATGCATTTGTCGTTATGCCCAACCACGTTCATATGATTGTCGTACTGACGCCTCCCGTAGGGGCAGGTTTCAAACCTGCCCTGATGGAACCCACGCCCGCGGAATCCGCCCACGCGAGATCGGTCCGTACGGGACCGATCAGGGCGGGTTTGAAACCCGCCCCTACCGGGAAACGCCACGGATTGCCCGAAATCGTGCGTGCGTTCAAAACGTTCTCCGCACGGCGGGTCAATGCGCGTCGCGCC
>JAFGTU010000201.1 GCA_016933985.1 Sedimentisphaerales bacterium
ATGGCGGTGGCAGGAAGCGGGCAGAAGCCCAACACCGATCCTTTGCGGTGCGGCAGAACGCAACGACCCGCTGCCCGGCGTCTGGAAGACCATAGTATGGCCTCCGGTCCCGCCGGATAACCTGGACCGCTACAGCGACATGGCCTTCGCAATTACAAGCGGGCCAAGCGAGCCGAGGATTGAGATCCAACGTCTCGTCGCTGATGATTGGCCGTGCACGACCAGGCAACCGGTGACTGCGGCGGTCTGGTGGGGCTCCTATATAGGCTATCGTTACACCGCCTGCGAGTGCCTCACCGTCCCGCGGCCAGTCAGGCCGAGCTACTTCTACCTGACTATGTGGACCGATGTGCCGGCCGGAGTTGACCAGCCTTACAGCCATCCGGGCGAGAAGATCTGGGAGTACAGGGCATACGACTATGACGAGGTTCTGGTCGGCTTCGACAAGCATCCTGAAGACGTGCCGGGTCAGCCCTTTGGTCGCGAGCCGGTCTTCCGTTATTCCGTCCGGCTACCCAGCGAAGCCTGGTTCCATCAGGAGCAAGATGATGCCATCTACTGGTTTAGCGTGGTTGCTGTCTATACCCCAAATGTGGACCCGATCTATATGTGGGGCTGGACCAATCACGAGCATGTATTCAACGATGACGCAGTCGCAGGCTGGCAGGACCCGGCAACCGGCGAATGGTTCTGGGAAGAACTCTTTGACCAGAGAGGCATAAGTGAAGATATGTCGTTCATACTCTTCACCGAGCCCGGATGCTTCCCATCGTCTTACTCGACCTACCTCGACTGGCTGGCGTTCGGCAAGCCCAGTTGCTGGTGTGACCCAAGGCAGTGCGACGGGGACGTGGACAATAAGAAGGAAGGCGGACCAAAGACGGGCTACTTCTATGTCCATTTCGATGATTTGAACGTCCTGACCACCGCCTGGTATGTCGCCGAACCTCCCAAGGGCCCCGGTATTCTTACAGTAACCGGCCCCAAGGGAGAGCCCGGCATCTGTGCCGACTTTGCTCACGACCAAGAGGGCGGCCCCAAGACAGGGTATTTCAGGGTCCACTTCAACGACTTGAATATCCTCGTCGGCAGTTGGAACATAGCAGAGCCGCCGAAAGGTCCGGGGCTGCCTGCAGATTGCCCCAGGCCGGAATAGCCGTGCAGATTATATGGCAATAGGTTTTTTAAGAGTCAACCTTGAATTGAACGGGCCGGTCATAAGACCGGCCCGTTTTTTTTCTACGGCGGCGATTTTCTTGACTTGCCGGCGGGATTGTGCTATACTAATTTAGTTTGGTTCTCAGGAAAAATTAGGGAAGTCATCATGGCAAAATTGATTTACGTCTCGCTGCTGATCAGCCTGCTTGGGGCAGGGCTGTGCGCAGGCAGGACAATTACAGTCGATGCAAACGGCACGGGGGATTATCCAACGATCCGGGCCGCAATAGACGATGCCAACGACGGCGATGTCGTTGAAATCCTGCCGGGCAGATACACCGGCTACTGGAACCGCAACATCAGTTTCCGGGGCAAGGCGATAACGGTCCGCAGTATCAACCCTTACGATCCGAACGTGGTGGCTGCAACAATAATTGACTGCGGCGGAACACACAGAGGATTCGCTTTTAGCGGGGGCGAGGGGATTGATTCCGTACTCTCGGGGCTAACGATTACCAATGGACGTTACTACTATGGAGGTGCAATTCTATGCACAAGCAGCAGTCCGACAATAAGCTATTGCAGGATTGTACATAACTCGGCGAGTGTTAATTACGGCGGTGGGATATTCTGTTCCCGCAGCAGCGCCGTCATTAGCCACTGTGTGATTGCATACAATTCGGCTACGATTGGGGGAGGTGGCATCTACTACATCTATGGTTCTTACCCGAAACCCATAGTCAGGCATTGTGTTATAGTCAACAATCACGCTGAACAGAGCGGAGGCATTGGGGGGTATGTTGTAAGTGTCAAAGTCTCCGACTGTATAATCCGGGACAATTGGGCCGCACGTTACTCGCAAATCACAGTTGGGTCAGGCACTGGATCGGTAACATATTCCAACGTAGAAGGCGGTTATCCGGGTGTTGGCAACATCGACCTGCCGCCTGAGTTCGCCAATCCAGCTACCGGTGACTATCACCTGTTGCCATCTTCAGCTTGTATCGATGCTGGTGACGCTAACAGCGTCCCACCTGTATTCCTGGAAGTCGATATAGACGGCCAGCCGAGGATTATGGGCGATGCTCCGGATATAGGTGTTGACGAATATGTATCTTCCATTCCTGACGTAATTGAGGCTGCTCCAAGAGAAATTAAATTCGATGCTAATGAAGGAGGTGCACATCCACAGGCGCAGATTTTGTGTATCGGCAGTGGAGGTAGTATTGACTGGCAAATCATGGAAGACTGTCCCTGGCTCGACCTTCAGCCGCTCAGCGGAACCTGTGCCGATGGTGATTATAATGAAGTGACGCTCTCGGTGGATATATCAGGGTTATCAAGGGGACTCTATGACTGCAATTTGACAATTTCAGATTCCAACGCAATAAACGATCCTCTGATCGTCACCGTCGACCTGCGTATTTTTGGGCCTGTCATTGAAGCTACGCCGCCGAATATCCTATTCGTTGTGGATATGGAGGACTATACTGCCGAGGATAAAACGCTTCTCATTCGCAACGTTGGCTGGGGTGCGCTCAACTGGGAAATCACATATGACTGCAATTGGCTGAACGTGAATCCAGTTACAGGCAATTCAAGAGGAGAAATCGATGAAGTTATCCTGAGCATAGAGGCAAATAGCCTGGCGAGCGACGGGGCTCCGAGTGTTTGTACTTTGACTGTCTCTGATCCTAATGCCGAGAACACCCCGCAAACCGTCAGGGTTGGTTGGAGTTTGTATGATGATGAGTGTTTCTATTTCAGCCCCGACCACCCGGATTACGACGAGTGGTTTTCTGTAGGAATGCCAGCGTGCTGGTGCAATCCGAGGCAGTGCCATGGTGATACGGACGGCTTGATGGAGGGAGGACCCAAGACGGGTTATTTCTATGTCCATTATGACGATCTGAACACCCTGATTGCCGGCTGGTCCATTGCCGAACCACCCAGGGGGCCGGGCATTTCAACGATGCTCGGGCCTAGCGGAGTGCCCGCTATTTGCGCCGACTTTGATCACGATAAAGAGGGTGGCGATAAGTCGGGGTACCTCAGGGTCAAATACAACGATTTGAACATCCTTGTCGGCAGTTGGAACATAGCAGAGCCGCCGAAAGGTCCGGGGCTGCCTGCAGATTGCCTCAGCCTGGAATAACCTTTGGGTTTGACTTGCACGGGCTGTAATGAGCCGTATAGGAATTTGAAAGAGGCCGGTCTTTTGACCGGCCTCTTTTTCTTGCGGACTATAGGCGACGTTTGCCAGGGCTGTGAGTTTTGCCGGGGGGGCCGTTTTCCGCCTCCAAACCCGGCAGGAATTGAGCTTTGCCTTCGAGTGCAGCCAGGGCGGAGCCTGCTATAATCAGGGCCGCTCCGATCCACAGCCAAAGCATAAACGGCTTGATCTTGGCCGTGATTGCGACCTTCCCGTCCGACGTCAACTCTTCAAATGAAACACAAACATCTTCAAATACGCCGATATCAATGGCGGCACGCGATTTGGCGCCTATTTGCGGTCTGGCTGGGTAAGTGCTTCGATACGGCCAAAGGCTCGCACGGCGGCGATCGCTCTTCAAGAGGAGAATACGGGGTCCGGCTTTTTCTTCGCCGTTGGAGCTAATCGTTTCAAACGAATCATAAACAAACTCCCAGTCGCCGAGCATCAATTTCCCCCCTTTCTCCAACGATGTCCGAATGCTCTTTTCCGCGCCCGACAGACCAGCAGAGACCAGTACGATGACAACGCCAAAATGGGCGAAGTATCCGCCGATCTTCTCGCGATTCGCCAAGGCGACAAACAGCCTCAATACAATTGCCACAATACTGAAAACACCCGCCGCACAACCAAGGCTCAATAAGAGTGAGAACCCGGCCACCCTGTACAAGACGCCGAATGATATTATCGCGGGCGCACAGCAGGCCAGCGTAGGCAGCCTGGAGCTATCTCGTCGCTGCCGCAAATCAGCCAGCCTGTAGAACCCCACAAGAAAGACAAGGGCAATACCGCCTATCGGAATCACTCTTCTGTAAAAGAAATCGGTCGAAATTTGTATGGAGGTGGAATTCATCACGGTTCGCAGAACGACCGGCAGAAACGTGGCCAGCCCGACTGCCGCCGCCGTGCCGACAAAACCGACATTCGACCAGAGAAGTATCTTGGCCTTTGCAAAATGGAATACGCTCGGCTGTTCCTGCATAATGGAGACCGTACTCAACGCTCGCACAAAACAAAACAGCCAGAGAAGAAAACACACACAAGTAAAGCTCAGCAGCCCGGCGGCCATGTTGCTCCTGCCAAATGTGTGCGAGGTCTTCAGAATCCCGCTTGAATCAACAAACGCCAGGAGAAGACATAATACAAAAGGCACAGGAGCCAGCGCCAACGTCCAGCGTCTGAACTTGTCGGCAAGCTGTATTGCGTTTATGCTGTGTAGAGCCGCCAATGCCCCCAGAAGAGGCAGCAGCGCAAGATTCTGGATAGGATCCCAAGCCCAGTAGCCGCCCCAGTTCAATTCGAGGTATGCCCAGCGAGCACCCGCCACAATGCCCACTGAGAGAAGACAAACGCCAAGCAGCAGCCACCGCCGCAACTGCAAATAAAGCTCCGCAGTCTCAGTGTCTCCGCCGAAAACCGACGCCACTACAACAACGAAGGGAATCAAAAATGAAGAATAGGCCAAAACAAACGCAGGCGGATGAATCAGCATCCAGAAGTTCCGCAGCAACGGACTGAGTCCGTCGCCCGCAGCGACCGCAGCTTTGCCGCCCGCAAACGGCTTTGCGACCAGCAGCACCACCAATGAAAAACCAAGGCAAACCACCGAGCCGACAATCATCGCAGTTGCATTGAAAACCAGCCCGTCCGTCTTTAGTGTCACAAGCCAAAGTGCGAACAGCACAACGCCGGCAACCGCCAACAGAAGCAGCAATCCGGCAGGCGCCGCCCAGGCGGCACCCAACTTATAGACAAAGGGCATATCCGACGAACTGTACTTTGCAACGGCCTCTACTGAGAAATCGTCGCCGATGAATGCCTTTATGAATGAGTTCATAGCCGCAAGGGACAACGCCGCAGCGACAAGCACAGCCGCTTTGGCCGCCAACAGTATTCTCCTTGCATGCCTCTTGTCGGATTTCAGCGACCAGGCACCGAGCACCGCACCGCCGGCGCAGCATAGACACACGCCTATAAGAAAGTAGTCAGCAGATGAACTCATCTCGAACAACGATACAGCCTGTCAAAGAAAACTCAACTATCTTTAACCCTCGTCCGGGAAAACTGTTATACTACTGCCCAACATATTATCGGCCATAGGCTGCAAATTCTTAAGTGAGGAATAATGTTGGAAAGGTTCTAACGTGAATCGCAGAGAATTCATTAAAACAAGCATAAGCCTCTCACTCACCGCAACCGCAGCTTGCGTGCACGCCCAACGCCGCCATAAAGACGCAAAACGCCCCAACATACTATGGATAATGCTCGATGACGGTCGCGCCGACGCCCTCGGCTGCTACGGAAAGAATTGGGCCAAGACGCCCCACCTCGACCGCCTCGCCGAAAGAGGCGTCCGCTTCGCAACCGCGGTCGTCCAGAATCCCGTCTGTGTGCCATCGAGAACATCCATGAAGACAGG
>JAFGTU010000202.1 GCA_016933985.1 Sedimentisphaerales bacterium
GGCGCCCCCGTGGAAGGTCCGTCATGGGAAGAACGAAATAAAGAAATCCTGGACAATACCGAACTTAAGAATGGACTCAAACTCGTCTGGTTTGCCACGGGCAAAGAAGACTTTCTCATTGGAACCACTCGTCGCACAGTTGAAGTGCTCGGGAAGCACGGATTTCGTGTATTCTGCAAGGAAACAGAGGGAGGCCACACGTGGATTAACTGGCGCGAATACCTCAACGAGTTTGCCCCTCAGCTCTTCAAGCCGGTTCCGCGCGAGAAGGCTGACAACCAGGCGGCGGCTTCGTTGAAAGATGAGGCCAATCGCTAAACTTCGGCTTGACCAACCTCGACACATTTGCCTGGGTGGGAGGATTCTCGTCCGCGCCGAATACCAAACCGGCCCGCGAGCTTATCGCCGAGCCCAGCGCGGCAAATGAAAAACTCCGCCTGTCAGCCCGTTCTTTTTTTGAAGATTCTCACGTAGTCGATGTAGTACTTCTGAGGGAAGATGGAGTCGTCGATGCCTTTCTGGCCGCCCCAGGAGCCGCCGATAGCGGCGTTGAGGATCAGATAGTGCGGCTTATCATAGGGCCAGACGTCGCTGCCGGTCCCTTCGTTCTTGAACGTGAAGTATTTGTCGTCGTCCAGGAAGAAATCCATCCTGTCCTCGAACCATTCAATCGCATAGACGTGGTATTGGTCATAAGGCTTCTCGGCTTTTGTCCCGGCGCCTTTGCCTGTTCTTTTCACATGATTGTATGCCTTGGTGTGTATGTTTGCATGGATGGTATCGGGGTCGAACCCGACATTCTCCATAATATCGATCTCTCCGCAGGCTGGCCAACCGACTTTGTCTCGATTCACACCCAGCATCCAGATTGCAGGCCACATTCCTTTTCCGGTCGGGAGCTTCGCCCGGACCTCGATTCGCCCGTACAGCCATTCAGCCTTGTGCCACGTATGCAGGCTGGCCGATGTGTATTCGGCCTTGTCATACTTCTCCTTGCGCGATTCGATGATCAGCGTTCCGTTTTCGGCGCGGGCATTCTCGGAGCGGGCCTTCGTGTAAAACTGTTTTTCGCGGTTGCGAACGAAGCCAACTTCGTAATCCCATTTGCTTTCGTCGGCCAGGCCATTGTAGTTGAACTCATCGGCCCAGACCGGCTCCCAATCGCCGTCAAAGCTTTCGTTAGGCCTGCTCATCTGTTCAACCGGGCATTCGACCGTTGATCTAAGCGGCGTATGATTCTGCGTTTCTCCGCCGTTCTGCAGGAAGAACCGGCCATCTTCGAGGCCTGCGTCGATATTCATTGTCGGCGTATTGTCGGCGGTGAATGTCGCGCGGGTAAGCGGCTGCCACTTGCCTTCCTTACTTTTGACCCAGCCGTTGCCGTATCGTGCCCGTCGGACATCCCGGGCGCTTTTGCCGTTGCGGCGAAAATCTTCGATGAAAGAGTAGTACCCGCTCAGATAGTCGCCGCCGGTGATGGTCTGAAAGGTTGCCAGATGCTTCCACTGCTTTTCTTCGTTGAGGTGGAAGTAGGCTGCATAGCTTGTTCGGTCGCCATCGACGGCAGTCCTAACCATGCACCGGTATGTTTCGCCGAGATTCCATTGATAGTCGAACATGCTTTTTCCACCTGTACCTTCGTTGCCGAATCGGCTGATGCGGACATTCTCTCCCTCGTGCAGCACCTTCACCCGGCTGTCTTCGGGCACGGCGTTTGGATTATTCTGCTTTCCGGCCTCCCATACCGAGAAGATGACGACCTTTTTGTCCGGGGCCAGCTCCTGAATTCCGAAGTATCCGTGCTTAAATCCGCACACGCAGAAGTAGCTGCCGGGGCAGCTCTTTTCTACAGTCACCTCATTGTAGTACACCACGCCGTCGTCGGCTGGATACCACAAGTGCACGCTCCGCGCAGCCCGAGGCGATTCTTTCTGCTCCTCACCAACCGCGCAGACACGGGGACAAAGGCAAGCCCATGCGACCAGGATAATACAGAACATATCTGATGCAAAATTGCGGTGAGTTATTCTACTTTTCTTCATTATGTTCTTTCCTTTCGTAAGGTCCCACGTCAATGTCCGCTCCCTGAGGCCGTTTCACGCCGTCGATATCAATTTCAGGCGCCAGCTCCGCGCTGCCGGCGTCGATAGCGGGGCTGCCTTCCTTGTGGCGCATATCGAAATTACCCGCGTCCCGGAAGTAGAGAACCGGTTCACTGACTATAATATTGTGGTCGATTGTGTGGCCGATGCCGGGTGCGCTGATTTCTGAGTCAACAAGATTGTTGCGCACGATTGTGTTTTCGCTCGCCGTCTTGCCGTGCGTGGTTCCGAGCATAATCCCCGCGAAGAAGTCTCCGCCATAAGGATTGTACGCCAGGTTGTTCACTATAACGCCGTTTTGGCAGCCGCCGATGGTGATGCCGTGATGATGCCGGACGAGTACGAGGTTATTCTCAATTCGCCAGTTGATCGCGGGGCTGTCAAAGTTGCAGATTCCCTGCGGACTGCCTATAAGCGGATTCTTGAGGGCATTATCCCATGCCACGACCGAGTTGCCGCGCACAACGGCGTTTAGAATCGGCGTTGTCTTGTCGCGTCCTCGATGGAACTGAATTCCGTCGTCGTGGTTGTCGTTGACCTTATAGAAGTATTTAATCTTATTGTAGAGCAGTGAGGCGTTATCAGCCGAGCAAACAATCCCGTCGCCGGCAATGTGCTCAATTAGGTTTCGCTCGACGGCAATCTGATCGCCGACGATAATAATGCCGTAGTTGACGTACCGCAGCACATTGTTGCGAATCCTCATTCTCTTCCCAATAACGGTAATCCCGTAACAGGATAGCTTGTCCCACTGCTCGGCAGACCACGAAGGAGCATCGGCGGAAGAATAGAGGGTGTTGTTTTCGATTACAAAATCGCTGCTCGGCCCGCCCCAATCGACGATATAGATCAAGCGATCCGGCTTGTATTCAGCCGCGAAGCTGGGCGAGACGGTAAGGCCTCTAATAATCCATTTGCCGGCCTCTGAAAAAAATACTCGCCTCACTTTGGGTTTGTGCCCCTCTTGAGCCGCTATTGTGATGAATTCGTCGTTGTAGGCTACTCGGCAGTTAATCTCACCGTGGTAGCCCGAGCGAAGCAGGATAGTATCGCCCCCATTGACGGGGGCGTGCTCATTTTTGAGCCGGCCTGCGGCGTCCCGCGTCTGTATCAAATTCTGCTCAAATACCTGCTGAACGGTCTTCCACGGATGCTCTGCAGAGCCGTCGTTATCCATCCTGCCGGTCTCAGGATCGACGTAGAAAACGCTTGCGTTCAGCACAGCCGCCGTCAGGATTTCTACGACAACCGTTGCTATGAGCCTTGAGGTGAAACGATTCATTATTTGGCGCTAAAGCTCCTCGGCGTTGCCGCATTCAGGGCAGAAACTAAATGCCCGGAAATCCTGTGAGGTCTGATCGACAAACGGCATATATATCAGGCCGACGTGGTTGCAGTTCTCGCAGATGCTGTTGGTGCAGAGTTCGGCGTCGATAGCGTGGTTTGCGGTCTCCATCGAGTCGGGGAACCCGGGTTCGTAGCCTTCACGGGCCATTTTTGCGATCAAGTCTTTCATCTCGTAAGCCTTTCGGCAGACTGCTCACGGAAAACCAGACCTCACGAAAATAAAATGCAACCAATTACAATAGTCCCTATGGCGAGGATTATAACGCCGATCCAGAAGATTTCCTTTTGCATAAACCGATCCTTACTTGCCCCCGTTGTCTCAATGCTGTCTTCTCAAGCCATTTTCTGCGGCGACGTTGTGCCGTAGGCTAATTGTCTTTTCGTTGCCCGAAGACAAGCACCACAGGGTCGCCCGTTCATCCATATAGAACCCGCAAGTATAATGCAAAATCCCGAAAAATCCATCGTGGAGACTGCGGTTTTTTCGGCGATCGGCAAAGAAAATAAAGAATTCTCTTGACATTCCCGCGAGCGATAGTCTAAACTGGCGGTATCATCGATGCCACGAGGGTATCGCTTAGGATGAGGAAAACGGAGATTTCCCGAGCGCAATTCGGATGCGGCGCGGAGAAATTGTGCGCACGCACCCGGACGGAACAGTGTATCAGAGCTGAATCAGGATTAGGAGTGTGCGATGAAAAGAACAGTCTTTGCGGGAGTGGTTTGCGTATTCTTGCTGACGGCAACCGGCCTTGCCGGACTTGACACGACCATCGTTTATCAAGCCAACGACCTTGGCGGGGGCCA
>JAFGTU010000203.1 GCA_016933985.1 Sedimentisphaerales bacterium
AAACCAATAAAGACATCGGTTGGTCGATATGTTCTTGTTGATAAACCATTAGAATCAGTTGCCTAAAAAGTACGAAAGTCCACATATTGTTTCCACCGTAAAGTGTCCTGCGGAGCATTTCGAATTTCGTGCTTCGGATTTCTTAAGGAATTCGTCGTCATTTCTCAAGGTCGCACCGCAAACATCTCCCCGCCTCGCACAACGCCTGCTCCCTGTCAATCCCCAGGACCACCTCGGCAAATCCGCGCCTGCGCTGTTTCATGGGAATCTCTCGCTCTGTGAATCTCGGCGGCGCCTGGGCGAGGGCATCCTCATCCGGCTTTGTGAAAGAGAATCCCGTATCGCGGGGCAGCTCTCCTTTTCCGCCGAGAAGCTTGTCAATACTCACTGCCGTCTTCTGGCCCGCCGCTATCGCCTCGATAACGCTCGACGGCCCCGTCACGCAATCGCCGCCCGCAAAAATATCGCCGGCAGTCGTCTTGAAGCTAACCCGATCAGCCTTAATAGTGCCCCATTTTGTCAGTTCCGGCCCATCTGCAAAACGCGCAGCTTCAACCGAGGGAATCTGCCCAATCGCCGGTATCACCAAATCGCAGCTAATAGTAGTCTCACTGCCATCGACAGGTATCGGTCTTCGCCGTCCGTCAACCTCGGCATTGCCAAGTTCGCCGCGAAAGAACTCAATCCCGGATACTGCCCCGTTTGAGCCTAAGATGCGCTTCGGTATCCCAAGTGTCACAAGCTCGATGCCCTCATCTATTGCTCCTTTGACTTCCTCCTCGTATGCGGGCATCTCTTCGCGGCTTCTCCTGTAGAGGATTGTCACCTTCTCGGCCCCAAGGCGCACCGCCGAGCGGGCAACGTCGACAGCCGCATTCCCGCCGCCGAGCACGACTATCGTTTTGCCCCGGCAATCCATCCCTTTGCCCAGGCCCCTCCCGCGGAGGAACTCCAGCGAATCCACGACGCCGGACAGCTCGATGCCCTCGATATCGATGCTCCTGCCCTTTTGAGCGCCTGTCGCGACAAAGATCGCCTTGAAGCCTTCTTTTCTCAACTGCCGGGCGTCCTCGACCCTCGAACTTACGCGAAGCTCGACACCGTGCGATAGAATGAATTCTATCTCCTTTTCCAGAACCTGTTTGGGCAACCGGAACTCCGGGATTCCGAGAGCCAGCATCCCGCCCGGTATCGGCTGCGCCTCGAAGATGACCGACGCCCTGCCCATAAGCGCAAGGAAGTATGCGCAGCTCAGCCCAGCAGGGCCGCTGCCTATTATCGCAACTTCCGCTTTCTTGCTCACAGCCCGAACCATAGGAGCGGAAAAGTCGGCCATATTGTCTGCAATGTAGCGCTTCAGCGCCCTTATCGCCAATGGCTGGTCGATCTCGCCCCGCCGGCACCGCCGCTCGCACGGATG
Organism: Sedimentisphaerales bacterium; assembly: GCA_016933985.1. Taxonomy (GTDB): domain Bacteria; phylum Planctomycetota; class Phycisphaerae; order Sedimentisphaerales; family Anaerobacaceae; genus JAFGCD01. The sequence goes on from JAFGTU010000203.1 coordinate 1,421, forward strand.
GTCGCAAACGCGCCCGCACACCGAAACAAACGGATTCCGCCGCCGGATTATCGCCGCCGCCTCGGTCAGTCTGCCCTCAGAGATCATAGAGACGTATTCGGGCACATTCACCCCCGCCGGACACCCGTGCTGACACGGTGCGCGAACCAATCCCTCGCACACCGCAGCCCGGCAGGTCTTCAAAACAATATGCTCTTCGTACTCCTCCCGGAAGTGCCGCAGCGTCGAGAGCACGGGATTGGGCGCGGTCTGCCCTAAGCCGCAAAGCGAAGCCTTCTTGATATCGTTGCCCAGCCGCTCGAGGACATCGAGATCATCGATATTCCCCTCGCCGCGAGTAATCCTCTCAAGAATCGCCAGCATCTTCTTAGTCCCGACCCTGCAAGGCGTGCACTTCCCGCACGATTCCGACTGGACGAATTCGAGGAAGTACCTGGCCACATCGACCATGCACGTATTCTCGTCCATAACGATAAGCCCGCCGGAGCCCATTATCGCGCCAATCTGCTGAACGCTATCGTAGTCTATCTCGGTATCGAGATACGCCGCCGGTATGCACCCGCCGGAAGGCCCGCCCATCTGCGCCGCCTTGAAATTCCGCCCTTTCGGAATCCCCCCGCCTATCTCGAAGATGATCTCGCGGAGCGTCGCACCCATCGGCACTTCCACAAGCCCTGTATTATTAACCTTCCCCGCAAGCGCGAATATCTTTGTCCCCTTGCTCTTCTCAGTCCCTATCTTGCTGTACGACGCCGCACCGTCTTTCAGCACAATTGGCACATTGGCGAACGTCTCGACATTATTGATATTCGTAGGCCTTCCCCGGTAGCCTCTAACGGCCGGGAACGGAGGACGAGACCTCGGCATCCCGCGCTTCCCTTCCAGCGATGCAATCAAGGCCGTCTCTTCACCGCATACGAACGCACCGGCCCCCATCCGAACCTCAATATCGAAATCGAAACCCGTCCCCCCGATGTCCTGGCCCAGAAGACCGACCGACCTCGCCTGACCCAGGGCAATATTTACATGCTCGACCGCAATAGGATACTCCGCACGAACATATACAAACCCGCGACTCGCCCCAATCGCGTAGGCGGCGATGATCATCCCCTCGATGACCCGGTGCGGGTCGCCTTCGAGCAAAGCCCTGTCCATAAACGCCCCGGGATCGCCCTCATCGGCGTTGCAAATCAGGTACTTCTCATCGCCCGGCGACTTTCTGCAAAAGCCCCACTTAACGCCCGTCGGGAATCCCGCTCCGCCCCGCCCTCTAAGCCCGGACTTGGTGACCTCATCGATAACCTGCTCCGGCTGCATCTGGGAAAGCGTCTTAATCGCCGTGGCGTATCCGCCGTGCTCGATGGCGTCCTCAATCCGCCGCGGGTCGATACTGCCGCAATTTCCCAATACTTGGCGTTTCTGCTTCTTATAGAAATCTATATCGTCGATACACGCCGCCGCCTTGCCTTCCTGGACCACGGCGAGCCGCTCGACGGCCTTGCCCTGCTGAATGGTCGCGGAGATTATTTCATCGACATCTTCCGGCCTTACCCCGCCGTAGAGGTAGCGATACGGCTCAATCAGCACCACGGGCGCTGCCGCGCATATACCGATACACCCCGTCTCCACCAAACCCACCTGCTCATCGAGCGAAAGGCTTTCCAGTCTCTTGCGAAACTCGGCCGAAACGTCCTGAGCCCCCAGCGCCCTGCACCCCGTCATGCAGATGAGAATCCTTGCCTTGCAGCCCTTCTGTTTGCTCAGCAGGCCCCGCTGCAATCGCTCGATGTCGCTCAGCGATTTGATTCTTTTGTTACCCATTCGTACCACAAAGCATCAAATTCTCGTTTTCTATGCCCGTTTTGAATCTTGACTTTCGGTCATTTGAATTTGTTTCCACCGTAAGGTGTCCTGCGGAGGATTTCGCATTCTTGTCCTGAGCTTGTCGAACGGATAGTGCTTCGGATTTCTGGCTGCGGCTACTGGCCGCGCCGGGCTATTTGTATCCCTCAAGTATGCTCTTGACCTTGCGGGCGTCCAGGTGGCCGTAGTAATCGTTGTTTATCATCATTGTCGGGGCGAGAAAGCACGTCCCGAGGCACGCGACCGTCTCAAAGGTGAATCGCATATCCTCGGTAGTCTCGCCCGGCTCGATGCCCAAAATCCGCTCAACCGCCTTGGTGATCTTCGGCCCGCCCTTAACGTGGCAGGCCGTGCCCCGGCAGCACCTTATCGTGTGCCGGCCGTGCGGCTCCAAGTGGAACTGCTCGTAGAAAGTCGCAACCCCGTAAATCCGGCTGGCCTCAATACCCGTCCGCCGGCTCATCTCCATCAAAACCGGCTTAGGCAGATACCCGTAAGCCCGCTGAATCTCCTGAAGCAGCGGAATAAGCGCCCCCTCCCCCTGGGGCTTAGCCCCGGCCCCCGGCAGCGACTCAAGAATGGCGCCCAAAGCCTCAAACCCCAAACATGCCTCTTCCGCAACATTCACACTCATCGACCTTCTCGAAAACACAACAAACGATTACTAATTACCGATTCTATATGCCCGAATTCTAAACCCCATCCCCCGACCCCGCAACAAGAAAACCCCACGCGTCCCCCTGGTTAGCCCCGCCACCCGTGGGCGGGGCCATATTTCGTGGCACGGGCTTCCTGCCCGTGTTCGTACCATGTCCCTCCCCGCCCATGTTCCCCGCCGCCGCAACCCCACTTCATAATTCAGAATTCCTTGTTCGTTATTCGATATTCCCAACCCGTCCTACCGGTTCGACCCGTCCGAATCCTCCAACCCTACCCATATCTCCTTACACCCCCCGGCCCACACGGCTACCCCGCAGCTTCACGTCGCTGGTCCCCCCACCCGACCAACTAAAAACTAAAAACCAAAACCTCAAAACTATTTGAGCCCCCCCATCCAAAGCATGTCCTGAGCGCAGCCGAACGGGCCGGATTCATCCACGCCACCAGGCCCGCCCCGGATAAACTCGCTTGACCGCCAGACACCGCCGTGATAGAGTGAATTCCAACGTATTCGTGTGCTGACAGGGATTGCTTTTAGGAAATGGCGAAATGCCGGAGAAAGTG
>JAFGTU010000204.1 GCA_016933985.1 Sedimentisphaerales bacterium
CTTCGGCAGTGGACCAAAGAGCGCCCACAGCAAGATTCCCGTTCTGCACGCGACGGATCTGTTTCGGCCGCATGTTGACCCGGACGACCACTGGGACCTGGCCTGCATATACGCTCTGGCGCACTTGGGAGATATCGAGTTGAAGGCGGTGGTGATCGACTTTCCGCCGACAGGCAAAGACCCCGATATCGCCGCGGTCGCTCAGTTGAATCACATTACAGGCCTGGCCGTGCCTGCGGTCGTGGGCTGCCCGCTGCCGATGAAATCACGCGATGATACCCAACCCGACGCCAACCCATCCGACCACAACGCAGCTGATATGGTGCTCGACGTATTGCGGGCATCAGAGCAGAATGTAATTATCAACATCACCGGCTGCTGCCGGGATATTGCCCTTGCGGGCAAGAAGGACCCGGGGCTTTTCAAGAAGAAATGTGCACGCATTTATCTCAACGCCGGGGCGGGATCGCCGGAGAAGGCGGGCGACGGCAAGTTGGAGTACAACATGACGCTTGATAAGGCGGCCTACACGGCTATATTCGATCTGCCGTGCCCGGTCTATTGGATGCCTTGCTTCGAGCAGATGGCGGACCCCTGGAAGGTTCGGCAGTTCGGGACATTCTACAGATTCAAGCAGGATGAGATACTGCCCCATTTATCCGAGCGGATGCAGAACTACTTCGCCTACATGCTCGGCAAAGTCCAATCGTCGAACTGGCTGGCGTATTTGACCGGGCCCAAAGACAGCCAATTCCTCGCAGAGCGCGGGGCCGACTATCGCAACATGTGGTGCACGGGCGGTTTTCTGCACGCCGTGGATAAAACCGTTTCTCAAAGCGGCAGTATTGTTCCGGTGAACGAAGCAGGCGTACAAAGCGTCTTCGCGTTTGAGCCGATCAAGGTCTCCTGCGACGAAAACGGCGTCACCCAATGGGCTGAGGGCCCCAGATCAAAGGACCGACGCATCTTTCACGTTACGGATGTCGAGAACTACCAGCCGGCAATGACAAAAGCTATGAAATCGCTGCTGACGAGCTTGCCGTAAGACATGACTTGCGGCTGTACCGCCCACAAGATAAAGACGTTTCTTCTTTATCTAACTTCGGGCGACTCTTCTCAAGGTTATGGCCGCTTCAACAATCAGCAGCCCCGACAGGGCAAGAAGCACTGCGGCAATAATCCCGATGGCCGAGACCCTGTATTGCTTCAGCAGCAGCACCAAGGCCCATATTGTCATAATGTTCATAAAGACCATCGGGGCCAGAACAAAACCGGCCTTTTTCCCCGTCTTTTTAAGCCAGATCGCCACCACTAACAGGACAAGCCCCGCCAGCAGTTGATTTGTAGCCCCGAAGACAGGCCATATCGCTTTCCACGCGGGGATGGGATTGCCCTGCGGGTCTCGCAGGGTAACCAGCACAAAGATCGTCGGCAAGACAAGCGTGCCGATTGTTGATAGATACCTTGCGCGTGCGCCCTGCAGGGCAAAGAATTCCTCAAATACATATCGGCCCAGCCTTGTGGCGGTGTCGAGCGTGGTAAGGATGAAGGTTGATAGCGCCAGCAGCCCGAACGAGGAGCCGAACTTCTCCGGTATGTGGAAGACGGCCAGAAACTTGCCCATCCCCGTGCCGTAAATGACAAGTGGGGCCTTGCCGAGGAGCTGGTCGTCTCGTTGGAGTACAACTACGGTTGCCAGCGCTATGATCGCCAGGATGCCTTCAATGAGCATAGCGCCGTAGCCGACGGGCCTGGCGTCTGATTCCTTGTTGAGCTGCTTTGAGGAGGTCCCCGATGCGACAATCGAATGGAAGCCCGAACACGCGCCGCAGGCGACCGTAATGAAGAGGAACGGAAACAGCGGGCCTAATGAGGGGGCGGACCAGGCGTTGAACGAGGGGTAGCGGATTTGAAAGCCGCCCAGCAGGAGGCCTAAGGCCCCCCCGATAACTGAGGCGTACAGTAAAAATGACGAGAGGTAATCTCTGGGCTGGAGCAGAATCCACACGGGCGTCGTCGAAGCAAGGAAGGCATAGGCAATAAGTACGACGGCCCAGGTCTTGGCCGGATTTGCGGCGATGAAGGCCGGGACGATTTCGGGTCGAATCGGTATCTGCTGGCCGACCCACACTGAGACGAATATCAGCGGCACAAAAATCAATGACGACCACAGCAGCGGTAGCTTGAGCCGATATAAAGACAGGCCGAACCCGACGGCCAGCAGGATGAAGAGCAGCGACGAGGTTGCCACCCCGCCGTTCTCGACAAAGCTCGTGGCCGTTAAATCCGTGAACACGGTCAGCACATAGACCAGCGACAACCATATAAACGCCAGAAGGAGGTGATAGACCAGCGGCGACATATACTCTTTTGCCACTTCTGCGATTGAGCGCGCCTTGTGCCGCACCGAAGCGATGAGGGCGGAAAAGTCGTGGACACCTCCGATAAAGATTGCCCCGACGAGCACCCACAAAAAGACAGGCAGCCAGCCGAACGCTGCCGCGGCAATCACGGGCCCGATGATGGGTCCGGCGCCGGCGATTGATGAGAAGTGATGGCCGAGCAGCACGGCTTTGTGTGCAGGGACGCGGTCCACGCCGTCGGCGTCGGTGTGGCTGGGCGTCGGACGCGAATCATCCACTTCATAATGCCTCTCCAGGAATCTTCCATAGACGACGTAGGCCAGCACAAACGAGCCGACGGCAACCAAGAAAACAGCAACCAACATACGCTACTCCTTAAAATCAGGCGACATGTGCCGAATCCAAGAAGCCGGCTATAAAAGAATAGCACACAAGAATAACTATTCTACGATAGCGGGGGCAAACTCGACAGGAGGCAGTTGAATCAGCTTGAATTTGGCCTCGGCTGGCTGGTCCGGATTCTTCAACTCTATTTCGCGCTTGCGCACGAACTCCTCCGGGAAATTATAAACAACTCTTCTGGGGCCCTGTTCGACTTCACCTTTCTTGGCGTCGTCGTCGTAGATATACAACGTCATGTGCGGCAAGGCCTGCATTTCGTAGGCCCTCTTTGCCTCGGCGCTTGCCCTGATGGCAATCGGTCCGAGCACCTGGGTCAGGTTGGTAACCTCGGCCGTGTACTTCTCTCTCAGCGCCGGGCTCAGAGCGATACTGAGCGTCGCCGGTGAAATACTGTAATCCGTCAGCGGGCTCTGCTCCGTGGGTATCCTGATCTTAACCGGGTTCGACGCGCTTCTTGTTAGCCCTTCGGCCAGCACGATATACGGCGTTTTCTCGAGAGGCGCTTGTTTTGCCTGTTCGATCTCCACGGCGCTGAGCTTTACCTGAGCACTGCGAATCCCCTCGGAAGCGAACATATCCACCGTTGACGGCTCGATGCTCTGCGTCTTGACCGACTGGCCGTCCTCCTTGAAGCACTCGATGGGCAACGTCTTTTTGCCCAGAGCGACCACATCCACTTCGACGGACTCCGGCACGCAGGCCACCACCTTGAGGCCGAGATTCCTGAGGCTCTTGGCCTTCTGCAGGAAATCGAGGAGGTTTAAGGCCCTGCCGGGCGGTGTGGTCATCCGTTCCTGCTCGGGATCAAAAACGAAAGTCAGCTTCTTGTTTTCGCTTCGCAACTGGCGGTCCAGGGCAACAAAGGCGGAGTGCGGCCCTGACAGCGTAACTTTAACATCCACCGACGGTTGCCGGCTGAAACTCACCCAGATTGCCTCGCTGCCCGACTCTTCGACCTTAACGACCGCGACCCTTGCAGGCGGAGTCTCGTCAAGCGCCAGGTCGGCATAGACCCATATTAGAACCGTTAGGAAGAGAACTAACGCAATCTTGCCCAGCTTCAGCTTTCTCAAAGTTGATCCAAACATCAGACCGCCCCCGCCAGATACTTCCGCAAGATATCCTCATCGACGCCGCGCCTCAGCTTGCCGTTCTTGGCCACCGACACCATCCCGGTCTCCTCGCTGACGATAACGCACAGGGCGTCAGAGCCTCTGGTAATGCCTATCGCGGCCCGATGGCGCGACCCGAGCTCCACGCCATCGATACTGCCGCCCTCGGCCAGAGGCAACTGGACCTTCGCGGCTACAACACGTTCGCCGCGGATTACAACCGCCATATCGTGAAGAGCGCCGCCCGGATAGAAAATCGAACGCAGCAGCTCAGAAGTAACCTTGGCGTCAAGACGAACGCCGGTCTCTATGAATTCGCCAAGGCCGACGCGGCCCTCGAAGACGATTATCGCGCCGGTGCGGCTCGATGAAAGACCTCTCGCCGCCGATATTATCTGCTCGATAACGCCCGAGAGAAGACCTGAGCCGGCCGACAAAAAATGAGGCTGACCGATTCGAATAAGAACACGACGAATCTCAGGCTGAAAAGCGGCAACGGCGATTATCAACACCGCTATCAGGAAACCCTTGTAGAGGTATTGAAGACGAAGAAAGCCCAACTGCTCGACTACAAGGTTCAGAACCAGAACGCCAACGACCAATATCAATATCACGCCGCGAAAAAGGCGCTCTCCCCGTGTGCCTTCGAGAAAATCAATGACCCAATAGACAACCAGCCCGATAAGGAAAAGCTCAATCCCCACTACCCACCAGTCGTATTTCGCCACCCGGCTCAAATAATCAACTACCGGGCTCAAATAGTCAGCCACTGTGTCCACTAGTCCATCCTTACGATGACGCCCACAGTCTAAATCTTGACGAAGCAGGACTATTGTAGTACAGAATAACCGCCCGGTCAACCGAAAATCGGCCCTATTCTCCGCTGGACTACGCCTCTACAAGAGCATCTGAACGTTCAAGTTCAACCGCATAAAAAGCATCCAGACCACCGGCAAATGTTTTGTCGGCGGCGAGGACTTCGGCGCGCATAAATACTTCGGCAAGGCCGCTCAAAGTCGCCGAAGAGCGACAAAACCCGCGCTACTTAGCGGCGTGTCTCCGATGGCGATAGTTGCCGCAGCAACAGTATGCGGACCGGTGTTTCCCCGGGCTATTTGACCTCGAGGATTGAGTTATACTCTCCGAAGGGGTTCACCTCGGTTCGGTGGTTGTATGGATCCTGCTGCCATTGCCCGTCAACCACGAGGCGATAGCGGTACTTGCCCCGCGGCAGCTTGACCTTTGTCTGCCAGACGCCGCTTTGCCCGACCTTTTCCATAGGCGTTTGACCGGGCTGCCAGTTGTTGAAGTCCCCCGCTATTTGGACGTCTTTTGCCCTCGGGTATAGCGTTACGAAAACGACGGCGTCGTTCATCTGGTTTACGCCGTAATAGTCCGCGAGCTTCCCATCGATGCCGGTCGGTTCGGGCTTGGCCGGCCTTGAA
>JAFGTU010000205.1 GCA_016933985.1 Sedimentisphaerales bacterium
CACAATGCTCGCAGATGCAGTCGGCCTTGTTGGGAACCGGTTTTTTTCTTGACTTCAGGCCGGAATGCTGTTAAACTACTATTCATACGAGTAGGCAGAACGATGATCAAGCAGACCCCCGATGTGCTCCGACGTGTTTATCACTACTGCGGGTCGATAGGCTGATGATACTGTTTGAGGAGAACACTGATGAAGAAGCTGATAATGTTCGTTTCGTTGTTCTGCATTGTCTCGGTGGCGGCAGGAAAGGTCTCGACAAGAGTTTGCTTTACTGACAGCAATACGCCGCTTGTGCCTTTTGACTCCAACCTCCCCAACGTTGAGTACCCGGACATTATGGTCGGAACCAAGCTCATGATCATCGTCGATTCCAATGTTGCGAAGTACTGGAGCGGCAGCCTGACCATTGAGGGCGCCAATATGGATTACGGAGTCCTTTCGTGCAGGGATTGCAACGAGGCGATCCTTGATTGCGACGGTTCTGTATTGCCCGCGGCGGGAGAGCGAGCCCAGGTAGAGCCCTGGGAGAATACGGGCGTCCGCGGGTACGACCTCTATACGGATTCAAGAAACATCACGCCGGGCGATTGGTTTGTAATTGATTATGTCGCGACGAACATAGGCCTCTGCAATGTGGGTTTTTACGATCACAGTGTGAGTCCTTTCGAGCCGAGCCGCTACCTGACGTTTTCGCATGTTCCGACGCGCGACTTCGACGGAGATACCGTAGTTAGTTTCGGCGACTGGGCCATACTTGCCCAGTACTGGTGCACGCCGTTCTGTAATGGCCCGGACTGGTGCGAAGGAGCAGATATCGACAGGGACCACGATGTGGATTTTGGGGATCTAACGTTGTTTACGGATTATTGGCTCGAAAGGACCCAGCCTCCTTATGTGGACTACTGTGCCGGGTCATTTGCCGGTGTGGAATAACTTCGCTTTTTTTTCGGGGAAACCACGCCGAACAATCAACATGTTTGGGCTGTGAAACGCCTAACAAGAGGTAGGCGTGTGTGCGTCTTGCCAATCAGGCAATTTCGCAGTGAAGATGCAATCAGTCTAGAGTAGTATTCGGTAAGGAGGTTGTTATGAAAACGACATTTATCGCCCTCTCGCTCATTTTCCTCGGTTTTGTAAGTTGTCCGGCCATAGCAGATCGGCAGTTGGAGCGAACAGAGCTACTGCGGGTTTTTGAGGAACTGACGAGCCAGCCGCGCAAGACGTGGATAGCTGCAGGCAGTATTGAGGCAATTCACGAGCAGTACAGCGCGCCCAAAACAACAGACGCCAACGAGATCGACGAGCGAATCCGGGAGAAGATTCAAGAGTATCAAGCCGATCCGAACAAGCCGGAAGGGACCGAAAGTCTCCGGAAAATGAGGCTCGACGCCGTTCCATTCAATGTTCGCAGCAAGCTGGCGAACGAATTAACGATGAGTTCGACGGTTTTGGTGCGATTTGACGGAGAGAGATTCTATTGGGAGATCAATGTGAATTCTCGCAGAGATTCCATGGAACCAGGTAAAGAGTTATTCGGCAATTTCATGACGAGGCATTTCGATCTTAGCTGGAATGCCAGACGCATATTCGCCTGGGACGGAGAGAGATACACAACGTATTCGGCATCCGCGAAGCACGCGACGGTTGACCTGATTGGCGCGACTCCGCATTTTGTGAACGGGCCGTTAACTGCCGGCATAGTGCCATGGGGGTACGGCTATTGCACGTATGAGAAACTTGCAGCCGCCGAATCCTCTGCGGTCGAGACGCTTGTCAACGGCCAAACTCAGATAAACCTTGTGGTTATCCATTCCGACGGCGTGGAAATGACATTCGCTCTGGACCCGGAAAAGGATTATGCCGTCATATCCTCCTCGGTAACCGGACTTGGGAGCATAATTCACTCCGGACAATTCTCAGGTTACCAGCTTGTCTCGGGCAAGTGGGCTCCCAGCACAATTCTTGCCGAGCGCTATGATGCCGCCACAAACAGGCTGTTGTCCAGCGATCTATGGACTTTCACCAATATCAGCGCTGATGTGCCGACCGGCGATAGCTTCAACGTTGAATTTGGGGCGGACACATCGGTGGAATACTTATCCCCTGCTACAGATGGCCCCCTCATATATCACTCTTCGGAGCTGCTTGACTCGGATCTGCTGCTGGGCGAAAGATTGGCGGTCGCGGCCTCTGAAGGCATTAAACCGCAGAACTGCGCTACGACAGCGATGGGATATGCGACTTCCCGCCTTGGCGAGCATGTGACAGATGAGCAACTGGCTCAGTTGATAGGCGATCCAAATCAGGGTACTACACTCGGCGACATGAAGGCTTTCGCGGAAGGGCTCGGTTTGTACTGTCGTGCTGTCAAGACGGATATTCAGACGCTGAAAATGCTGGGGGGCTGCCAGGTAATCCTCCACATGCCCGGAAAGAAGCACTTTGTTGTGCTGGGCGCGATTGGCAATGACTCTGTTTGGACCATAGACCTGACAGGCAACACATTCCTTTGCCGCACGGATTTGAGCTTTTTCGGATTGGATTGGACGGAGGGCACAGCCCTTGTGATTTCCGATGAGCCTGTCGATTTGCCCGGTGATTACACGGAGCTTGATGAAAGCCGGCTTGAGAGTATCGTTGGGGGTGAGGGCTATTCCTGCACGCGAGTGCTTCAGTTGCAATATTGGGTATATTGCATTATGGGCCCGACCGGCTGTGAGGACTGGTACGAATTCCATCCGAAGCGGTTGGGGTGCCAAGCCGCCGCGAGCGGCACCTGCCCTGAATACTGGCTGGAGAGATATCGAGAAGCGCCTTGTGTGGACAGTCCATACTATCCGGGAGAGATGTGCGAAATAGGGACGTGGGATCTTTACTATATGCGGGCGTGTAAGTAGCCGACTTGCAGATGCTGTGTTGACTCATCGTCGTGGCGCCTGTAGAATAGGCCGTTATGAAGCGCATGGGTTTCACACTTATCGAATTGCTTGTAGTCGTTTCCATAATTGCACTTCTTATGGCAATACTGGTTCCGGTGCTGGGGGCTTCAAAACAGCGAGCGAAAGCGCTTCTATGCGAGGCCAATATCAGGCAGTTGGCTTTTTCGCTGACTATGTATGCAAACGATTGCGAGACCTTCCCACATGCGCTTCATGAGACTTTTCTCGAACCGCCACCGGGCGGTTTTCCAGGGAATCCAATGTACGACAGAATGGGATGGTGGTGGCTTAATTATATTACCGATTACTCCAAAAAAACCCACGATAGACCTTCAACTATTGTCTGTCCATCGAGAAAGATAAAGAGTGGTATGCTGAAGAATGACGCATTGTGCGGCAACTACGGCGTTAACGTCTCCGTGTGCAAGGCATCCATCAGCTTGGCCGGTCGTGACGAATTTGCCGACAGACCTCTGCAAATTTCCGATATATCGCGTGCCGGAGAAACTCTTCTGATAGTTGACAGTGGTTACAGCATGATAACCTGGTGGCATGCAGCCGATATTCCTCCTGTCTCTCTCGGTAGCACCATAGAGGACACAGCTTACATACCTGGCCTTGGAATCAACGTGGACAAAGACTTATGGCCCGGCCAGGAGCCGGATGCATTAGATGGACGTCATCCGAATAAGACAGTAAACGTGGGATTCGTCGATGGTCATGTAAGTCGTTCAGCGGCAGACACTCTATTAGTCAGAAGAAGCGGCGGCGATACCTACGAGAACAGGCATCCCCTCTGGACGCCAAGATGAGACATTCGGAAGTACCTCATCTACGTGTTCCTGCATTTGCTTGTCGGTGAGATATTCGACTGTCTTGACAAACTGTAGATGATATTCGCGGTCAATAGTCGATTTTCGGTAGAGCTCCACTTTCTGGGGAAGCCCCGTCCGGCTGTCCACGAAGAACCGCCATTTCCTCGTTATGGTGGGGCCATTGGGAACCTCTTGAGTCCGGGTCAGGTCGTAGACTTCAATGCCTTCCGGAACGGTCGATAACTGGTCCCCATCTGCAGGGCCCCATTGGGAGCCTTGTGGGAGACGAGACAATTCTGTAAAAGGAATCAGGCCAAAGGAGCCGGCCATTTTCTTGTCGGTGTCGCTAATCATTTCAGGCGACATAGACTTAATCTCGGCTGAATCGCCACCCAATTGCCTAACTTTCATTTGTCCACTAAGAACATCCCGTAGGATTAACTCCTGCCCGGTCTTAATAAGGTAAAACCCAAGCCCTCTTGAGACCCACTGCTCCTGCACCGGCTCATTCCTGCCGGGGACAAAATGCGCAATATAAACATTTCGCACGTTTTGGAGCGCTTTGTTAATCTCGACGAGGGTAATTGCTTTAGCAGACGGCGTGGTAAAAAACAGACGAACGGCAATCAGGACCGCCGCCGCCACAACTGCAATCTTGGCAAACCGCCTAAGGCGTGCCACCGGAACTGCCCGTTTAAGGCTTGCAGTAAAACCGGTCGCCAGGATCGGCTTCTTCGATTTCACTGGGGCGCCAAAACCTGCAACTTCTACCCTTATCGGGTAGCCTGCGTAGGGGTAATCAGCCGAGGCCGGCGATTGAGCCTCGGCAGCTTCATTCAAGTAGTATGTTGTAACGACATCCGAATCGGCTCGTTCAACAATACCATACACGGTATTGTGCAACTGCTGCACTTTGGCCAGACACACAGGACAACTCCTCAAATGTGAGGCCAAGGGTTCGCGGAATTTGGCATATTGGGCAGCGGCAGGATCAATTCCATAAGGAACACAGGAGTCAAAAACATCGGGCGTTGAGACATCCTGACAAAGAGATTCGCCTTCAACTCTCTCCTTATGAAGCAAGTCGTTACGAAGGCTTTCACGATATTCATACAAAGCCTGGCGGCAGTCATGGCATAAACTCAGATGGTTGAGAGCTTCTGCGGTGGCTTTGCGAAAAACCATGAGGGCTGCCGGCAGGCCTGCAGCCTGAGCTTCGGAGCAACTCACGGGATCTTCGGCCGGATTCTGAGCGAGTAACCGGCTAAGTCGGCCTAACTGTTTGCGGTTTAAGTTCATCGCCTTGATGGTCTTCAGGTCCTCAGAACACCGTTGGCATCTGTCAAGGTGGGCCGTTATGGGTGTTGGTGTTCTGACTTGCAAGACGGGATCCAACAAGGTTGGCAAAAACGGCTTGACGATTCGGCAAGTTACCGGTTTGCCGATGTAGCCAAAGTGGAGTCTCAGCATTGCAGCAATGGCGGAGTGGGCCCGGCCTTGCTTCACATCAAGGTCATCGATCTGCGATAGTGCATATTTCAGTCTATTAAGCTGCTCCTTACAGGTGTGGCAATTCTCAATATGGCGAACAATATCTTCAGGGATAGGCTCATCTGCCCTGCTAAAGATGAAATCATAATAGTGTGGCTCAGCCTCAAGACACAACGAATTAGGGTTGAGAGCAATCATTTTGGTCACCTCTTTCAACCATCAGGAGTTGGCGGATTTTCTTCATCCCTACAGAAACATACCTACTAACGGATCTTCTTTTTATGTGCATTATATTGGCGATATCTTCTACGCTCATACCCTTGCCATACCGCAGAGCGACCGCCTGAGACTCGCAATTTTTCAGTTGTCGCTCAATAACCTTCAAAACACTGCCAACCTCCTCCTCTGTAATTACGGCGTCTTCAACACCTATTGTGTTGATAGAATAATTGTAATTTCCACTGTATTTGCCAATTAGCAACTCATATCGCCGCCTGCGACGAATAGAATCAACAATATCGTTTGTGATAGCCCGGTAGAGATAGCTCTTGACATTCTTGGTATGCTTGGGCACGGGCTTGTGAACGAGGGCAAGGAAGAAATCCTGAAATATGTCATCGGCTTGGGTTTCATCCTTAACCTTTGAGGAGATGACCGCGCGGATGAAACTGCCATAGTCGGCGAAGATCTTGGTGGCGGATTCCACATGCTTTCCGTGGTTGTCGGCGTCGGTGCTTGGCAAGGCCTTTTAGCCTCCGTTTGGAAGTGGTTCTCAAAGATCACAGAAAGTAAGAATCATAGTTATTTACGAATCAACATCTACGGGCTCTGGTTCGCCACTCAATCATAGGGGGAGAGGAGAGTCTCTGCAATCAAATTTGTGGCGAAACGTGGGCAGGTGTCGCTGGAGCATTTCCCGGCCCACGGTTTCAGAGCGGTCACATGGCGCTCACAAGAGAAACCCGGCGGCATCACCATCCCCTTTAAGGTTGCCTCGCCTGGTACCTGTTTTTTATGACGGGGTCCCGGTTTTTCGATTTTTTGCAGGAAGAACTAATCAACAACGGGGTGCTGAGGTGCGCCTTCATAACGGTTGGTATATGCGTTATGGGCTATGAGGCGGGGCGTGAGGCCCTTAATTGCCAATGAGTTTGTGGAATCGGGCTTTGTCCAGAATTACAGTGATACACGAAGACCACAACAAGTTTGTACAAGCAGTCAAAGACAGAAAGAAAGTCATAGTCACTTACTACAGCGGCCAGTACCGCCTGAATTTGACGAAGCTGTGTGTTCCACTGCAATATAGTCGGTCCGACAGAAGGAACGATTCGGATTGCTATTACTTGTGGGATCCGGAGGGCGAAATAGGAAGTCGTGTGCTGGTTTTGCCGCCGTCCCGGGTTATGTACATGGAATTGAGTGACGACATTTTTGAACCAGATGAATACATCACCCCTGAGAAAGACTGTACGGCGTGAACAGCAGGCTTTCTCTGCCGGCTTGTTGTTTCTGATAGTGGGGGGGGACAATAGGTGCGGTGAGCGCGGAATGATTTGGGGCCTGTCCTGTCGGCTCTGAGGGACGAACTTGCGCTCCCGGCTTGTTGGGCCATGAGCAGATTCATTTTTTTAGGCGTGGAGTTGCTTATTTACAGCCTTCGAGCCAGTGCTGGGCTAACGTCAGGACGTCGAGCATGTCTATTTTGTCGTCGTCGAAGAAGTCAGCTCCGCTGCAATAGCTGCAGTCTGTTGCCCCCCAATAAAGAGCGAGGGTTGCGAAATCGTCCCATTGCACGTTGTGGTCTCTATCCATATCGCCGGGCATGATGGTCTGATAGAGATGGACTTTGCCGTCGCCGGCGCCAATTAGGACGTCGGGATAGCCGTCGCCGGTCCAGTCGCAAACAGACGGGCGCGATCGCGATTGTGCCTCATAGATGGGGGCGCCGACGGCTTCAACGGCTTGGTAGCCCGCGAAGCTGGGGACGGCATCTGTTGCCTTGTTGCTGTAGAACAAGAGCTGGCCGTTGGTGTTGCCTGCGAGGATGTCCTTTTTGCCGTCGCCATCGAGGTCGAGGATGTCGGGGCTGGAGCGAAGAGCGGGGACAACAAGGCTCGATGTGTTCTCGACGGCATAGGATTCGGCGAGAAAATCAGGCTCCGCATCGGTTCCTTCGTTGATAAACAGGCGTATCTTTGCATCATACTCTCCGACGGCAAGGTCCTTTTTTCCGTCGTTGTTCCAATCGACAACGCAAGGGGTGGCTCGTGATCCGACATCTATATTCGTCTTAGAGCCGGCAGGGCCGACCTTCAGGAATGTTCCTGCGTCGAAGTTAGGGTCGCTGTCGCTGCCGACGTTTAAGAAGATTTTCACCGTGCCGTCGGACTGGCCTACGAGCAGGTCCTTCTTTGCATCGGCGTCCCAATAGACGACGCGTGGGAAGCAGCCCATGCAGCCTGATCCCGTGCAGGCGAGGTCGGCACCGTTGGCCTGGGCGTAGAAAAAGGTGGTGAATTGCGGCTTCGATGCTGCGTCTGTGTTGATGTATATTCGGACCTTCCCGATGTAGCTGCCGCTTCCCTCGCCGACGATCAGGTCGTTGAGGCCGTCGTTATCCCAGTCGGCGAGCGAGGGGACCGAGTATCCGAGCACGCTGATATCTGCACCGCCGGCCTGGACCAGCTCTTCGGGCCCGAGTCTGAGGAGCAAATCTCCGGCATAAGCCCTGGCCGCAATGGATGCGGCTGCGAGCAAAACTGTCAAGAAAATCGCACGGTTCATCTCACATCCTCCTGTATTATTGACGGGTAATCGCCATTTATAGGAGGCGCTTCTGCACCGCAGCAACCTCCACCTTCCCGGCTGCGCCGAGGCGAGCGAGGGGTAGGAGATTGCCACGTCGGCCTTCGGCCTCCTCGCAATGACGGGTACCACAAAACCAAGTGTTGAAAGGCACTGCCGCAAAAACAGATGCAGACCTTCCACACCGCACATCCCTGCGCCTATATTAGTTTATCTTATTCGTTGATAAAAGTCAAGCGCAAAGCCCTTGCAGGGCGGCGGCAATTCCGTATAATTGACCCGAATGTTTTTACCGTTGAGTTCTGCAATTTTGCAGGGGCCTTGTTTTTTCCTATGCAAGGAGGCATTTATGAGCAAGTCAGGTTTAAGGAACGCGAAAAGGTTCGGGAAGTACGGTCGGTTTGTTCTTGTTTGCACGGCTGCTGTCGCGATTGCGTATTGCGGCGTTCGGGCTGAGGAGGGGCAGGGATCGCCGCCCGGGGAAGGTCAAGCGGGCGGGCCGTTGCGTTTGATTTCGGTCGAGCCTACGGTTTTATTTGTCAGGGAGCAAGGGTCTCTTCTGCAGGTGGCCGAGGTGGAGCTTGAGAGCACGGCGGAGCTTAGCAAGGTGAAGGTGGAGGTGAAGCTCGGCACGCTGCAAAGGACCACCGGTCTCGGCAATATTGCCAAGGGCAAGACCAAGGTGGAGATTTATGTGCCCGAAATCATAGCTGCGACCGAGGCGGAGTTCGTTATCAGGGTCGATAAGGACGTGGCGGTTCAACAGAAGATGATGTGGCAACCTCAACGGCACTGGAAGGTCTATGTCGTTCCGATTACGCATCACGACCTCGGCTACACCGACACTATTGAAAACGTTCTAAACCAGTATGATGGTTTTTACGACGACGTGATTCGTTTTTGCGAGCAGACGAAGGATTGGCCCGACGAGGCGAAGTATCGGTACACCGTGGAGAGCACGTGGTCGTTGAAGCATTTTGTTGCGCACAGGCCAAAGGATGTGATTAATAAGTTTGCGAAGTACGTCAACGAAGGCAGGATTGAGATCGGCGCGTTTTTCGGGAACGAGATAAGCTGTCTTTGCGGTCACGAGGAGCTTATTCGCCTGATGTATCCATCGTTTGAGTACGCGCGGATGATGGGCGGGGTGATACGGACGGCCTCGATAACGGATGTGCCCGGCTTGAGCTGGGGTCTGCCGACGGTGCTTTCGGGTGCCGGGGTGAGGTATTTCTTCGCGGGTCTGCCGACGTATTTCGAGTGGGGCAGGAACGACATCCACACTTTCTGGGATGAATCGGCGGTGCTGCGTCACGGCAGGCCGGATGCGTTTTGGTGGGAGGGGCCCGACGGGGGGAGTGTGCTGGTGTATTACCAGGGCAGCTACGGATTCTTCAAGGCGACAACCGGGCCGAACTCGTATGAGTACGTGCTGGACAATCTTCCCGGTATGCTTGAGGCGATGCAGAAAGAGGATACTCCGTTCAGCGTTGTGCGGTATATACACAACGGGGTGGACAATCATCCTCCGAGCGTGAAGATAAGCGACGTTGCGTCGGAGTGGAACGAGAAATGGGCGTACCCGCAGCTTATCGTGGCGACGAACAGGATGTTCTTCGAGGCGCTGGAACTGCAGTGCCAGAACATACGCACGTTTCGCGGCGAGCTGCCTGACACGGACTACGTTGTGGGGGCCGTCTCAACGGCGAAGGAGACGGGGATCAATCGGATAACCCACGAGAGGCTGCAGTCGGCGGAGAAGTCTGCGACGATCGCTTCATTGGTAAGCGACTATAAGTACCCGGCGAACGAGTTGCGTGAGGCTTACGATTGCATGCTGCTCTACGACGAGCATACCTGGGGCAGGGATTACCCTGAGGGCGAGGTGCAGGATTGGGCGTGGAATGAGAAGAGCCAGTATGCGTACAAAGCTGCGGGGCTGGTGAAGCCTATTTTGAGCGGGAGTCTCGATAGTATTGCGCACAAGATTGAGCTGAACGAAGAGGGACAGCATATCGTGGTCTTTAATTCGCTTTCTTTCGAGCGGACGGACGTTGTAAGAGTGGAGAAGCTCCTGGTTAAGGAGCCTTTCGATTTGATAGACACAGACGGCGGAGCAAAGGTTGCTTACCAGCGTGTTCGGCTGGACGGGCCTCAGGCCGCCGCGCCTTACAGCGCGTATCGGCACGCGAGGGGGCAATTCGAGGAGCATGAGCTTTTCGATTTGGTCTTTGTTGCCGATGCCGTCCCGTCTATGGGGTACAAGACGTATCGTATTGCTCCGAGGGAAGAGGCGGAATCGCCGGCAGGCGATATTACGGTTGGGCAGGGCGAAATTGAGAACCGTTTCTTCAAGGTTGTGCTGGATTCGGCGACCGGTGCGGTGAAGAGCATCTACGATAAAGAACTTTCGCGGGAGATGGTGGATGCGAATGCCAATGACGGGGTGAATCAGTTTGTTGCGCGGTGGGTGCAAACCGGCAAGCTGGAAGGGCCGAGAGAAGTGACGATTCAGGAGGGGCAGAAGGGTCCTGTATATGGCAGTATCGTGGCGAGGAGCGAGGGGGCGGGGTGTCCTCAGATTACGCAGGAAGTCATTCTATACGACGGGATTAAGCGGATTGATTTTGCGAATCGAGTATTGAAGGACTCGACGCCTCTGCTTGAGATATATTTTGCGTTTCCATTTAAGATTGACGATCCTGCGATTTTGTTCGAGGGGTCGAACTCTGTGATTAAGCCCTTGCGTGATCAGTTTCCCGGGTCGAATTCCAATTACTACTCCGTGCAGCATTGGGCAAATGTTAGCAACGGGGAGGCTGGCGTGACGTTGTCGGCGGCGGAATCGCATTTGATGGAGTTCGGCGGGTTGTGGCCTTGTTATGTCTCCCAGGCCCATCACGGCCTTGATCCTCCCGGCTTTGGAGCGGAGTTCGTCAAGGCCGAGGACATTAAGAAGGGGCATATTTATTCGTTTGTTATGGACGGCAATTTCCGCACGAATTTTCAGCCTGTTCAGCAGGGTGACATGCTGTTTCGGTATTCGGTTGCGACGCATAAGGGGCAGTGGAAAGAGGGACGGCGCAATTTCGGCTGGGCGGCGGGCAACCCGCTTATGCCGGTGGTGGTGGATGGCAAGAGAGACGGGACGCTCGATAGGAAAGCGAGCTTTTGCAGCGTGAGCGAAAGCAACGTTATGCTGCTGACCTTGAAGCGCGCCGAAGACGGCAGCGGTATTATCATCCGGCTGATCGAAACGGAAGGCAGCAACGGCGATGTAAGTGTGTCACTGCCTTTTCTAACAATCAAGGGCGCGTATGCGACGAATCTTGTGGAAGAGAACAAGGAGGGGGTAGTTTGCGCCAGGTACAGCTTTATGACGCCAATTAAGGCATATGGGATAAAGACTATTCGTGTTCAAGGGGATTAAGAGCGGCGATGGGACGGGGTGTGAAAAAGATGATTTCTTTTGGGATTTTATCCGTCCCATAATAAGGCTGCCTGCTGTTTGCTCAATGGCGGTTATTTCTGCTGGGTGTGCAGACGGCTTGGGGGCATTGTCGTATTGGTCCGGCGCGGTTCTTGACATCACATCTTTGCGACCATAGCATAATCGGCTCCGACAGGGGCAGGTTCGGTTGTGCTGTCGGCTTGCTACGGAAGAGCGTTCCTTGTCTTACTTTTTAGGAGATCGAGATATGGATAATGCAAAGTCAAAATTGATAGTTGTGTTGTCAGTGACGGCGGCATTTGTGGGATTTTTGTCGTCGAGTGGGTGGGCGGAGGAGGCCAAGCCCGAGTTTCCGCCTCTGAATGAAGTGCTCAAAGACTACGAGCAGGTTGTTTCGACGGCGGACGGGGAAAAGAGCTTTTATACGATCTGGACCCGGGAGAAGGACGGGCAGATGCTGGCTGCGCTTCCGAGCGGATACGAGGGGAAGAAATTTTTTGTGGCGATGACGGTCGCCAGCGGGGAGGATTATGCCGGCCTGCAGGCGGGCGACATGTACGTCTATTGGAGGCGGTACGACAAGCGTCTGGCGCTGGTTCAGCCAAACATCGAGATCAGGTCGACGGGCGATGAGGAGTCCAAGAGCTCTGTGGAGCGGCTGTTCACCGACAAGGTTATCCTTGACGTTCCGATTGTGACGATGTCGGGCAACTCTCCGGTTATTGACATGGATGCGTTGCTTGTGGGGCAGTCGGAGAAGTTTTTCGGCTCTCGCGTGCGTATTTCGAATCCTCAGTTGGTTAGTATCAAGAAGGCCAAGGCGTTTCCGAAGAATGTCGAGCTTGCATTCGAGGGTCCGACCAGCGACGGGACTTTGCAGATACTTCATTATTCGATCAGCGAGATTCCGGGCAACACGGGGTATAAGCCGCGCAAGGCGGACGAACGCGTCGGCTATTTTACGACGAGCTACAGTGATTACGGGCAATTCACGGACCCCGAGACGCGCGTTCGATATATCAATAGGTGGCATTTGGAAAAGGCGGATCCTTCGCTTCAGGTCAGCCCTCCGAAGAATCCGATAGTTTTCTATATTGAGCATACGACTCCGGTTCGGTATCGGCGATGGATACGGGAGGGGCTTTTGTATTGGAACAAGGCATTCGAGAAGGTCGGCATCTCGAATGCTATCGAGGTTTATTATCAGGACACTCGGTCCGGGGCGCACATGGAGAAGGATCCGGAAGACGTGCGTTACAATTTCATTCGCTGGTTGAGCAACAACCACGGCACTGCGATCGGTCCGAGCCGGGTTCATCCGGAGACGGGTCAAATCCTCGATGCCGACGTCATCCTGACGGACGGCTGGATTCGTCACTTCTGGACGACTTACAATGAGGTGATGCCCGAGATAGTTATGGAGGGCATCAGTCCGGAGTCGTTGGCGTGGTTGCGAGACCATCCGAATTGGGACCCTCGGATTCGGCTGGCTCCTCCGTCCGAGCGCGACCATATCCGGGCGGAGCTTGCCGCAAATGCGGGTCTTTCCTACGGGGGGCATCCGATGGCGCATTCGAGCGCGGATATGATCGGGGACGACGAGTATGACGGGCTTGCCGGCAGGACGTCTCAGGTCAACGGGATGTGCACTCTGACTCTCGGCAAGGCTTTCGACGTGGCTATGTTCCGGATGAATCTTGCGATAGGCGAGGCGGCGGGCGACGATGGAGAAGGCGAGAAGAAAGAGGGCGAAAAGGAGAAAGATGAGGAGAAAAAGGATGAAAAGAAGGAGCCTATGATCGACGGTATGCCGGAGTCATTTATCGGGCCGATGGTTGCAGACCTGGTCTGTCACGAGGTTGGGCATACGCTGGGGTTGAGGCATAATTTCAAGGCTTCAAGCGTATATACGATGAGCGAGGTTAACAGTAAGGAAATGAAAGGCAGTAAGCCGCACGCCGGCTCCGTGATGGACTATTTGCCCGTGAATATGAATTTCAAGGACGGCGAGGTTCAGGGCGACTATGGCATGATCGGCGTCGGTCCTTACGATATGTGGGCGATTGAGTACGGGTATTCTCAGGATGATAAGGCTCTTAAGGGGATACTTGAGCGTGTGGCCGAGCCGGAGCTGCGGTATGCGACGGATGAGGACACTTTCGGCCCGGACCCGTTGGCGCGCCGGTACGATTTCAGCAAGGACCCCCTGGAATTCGCCGGGAACCAGATGCGCATCGTCAAACATAATAGAGAACGAATTATCGACAAGCTGGTGAAGGACGGCGACAGTTGGGCAAAGGCGCGTCGCGCGTATGAAATGACTCTCTCGATGCAGTTGCGTGCGGTGAGTATGATGAGCAACTGGCTTGGTGGGGCGTTTGTCTATCGGGACAAGAAGGGTGACAAGGACGGTCGGCTGCCGATAGAGGTTGTGCCGGCGAAACAGCAGCGTGATGCCCTGGCCTTCGTGATTGAGAACACTTTCAGAGATGAGGCATTCGGACTGACAAGCGATCTTCTGGTGCGGATGACGGTGGATAAGTGGTGGGACGACATGTCGAGCGTAATGGGCGACTCGACGTGGCCGATACATGATCGGATAGCGGGTATTCAGGTTTCGACTCTAGCAAGACTGATGTATCCGACCGTGCTTCGGCGGATTTATGACAATGAGTTTTTGTTGCCGGCCGACGAGGATGCGGTGACGCTTCCGGAGCTGCTGGATGCCATAACCAAGGAGATATGGAGCGAGCTGGATGCGGACGCGGGCAAGGAATATACGGCCCGCAAGTCGATGATATCGAGCCTTAGGCGGAACCTTCAGCGAGAGCATCTTGAGCTTCTTATTGATTTGAGCAGGTCGAGCTTCGGCAGCACGGCGGCGTACAACGCGATCTCGAATCTCGTTATGGATAAGCTTCGCGAGATAAAGGGCAAGATTGAGAATAAGTTTCCCGAGGCGCAGCAGGACAAGCTTGACCCTTACAGCAAGGCTCATCTAATGGACGCGACGACGCAAATCCAGAAGGCGCTGGATGCTCATTACGTATATAAGAGCCTATAGTCCGGATTCTTCCAGGGCGTAGAGGGCACGGCACGGCCTAAAGGCCGCGACCTAAAACGGAGTTCGTGTGGGGGATCTACTCATGAGTTTGATCCACACCTGCGAGCTGAACAAGGTCAACCCCTTCGACTATATGGCCCAACTACAAAAGCACGCCAGCGAGCCGTCCTCAGACCCCAATAGCTGGGCGCCTTGGAGCTACCGGGATATGCTCCAAAGAACCGACGCACCCTGATAAATTCAGATATTTTTCAAGCTTGCCGAAAGGATGCCTTCCTCTGACGGATCGCAAATCCGCCCAAGGCAAGGAGCAGAAGGCTCATCGGCTCCGGCACCAAGTATGTGGCGTCTGCTGAACCGGGAGCCATCCGCCAGAAAGCTTCGATTCCTTGCTGCTTTTCGGTCAGTTCACAGCCGTACACTTCAAAGTGGGCAGATGTGAAACCGCTGACACAAACGCTGTACTCCTTCTCCTGGCCGTCGGCAACGTTGTACTCTATTGGCTCTTCAGTACTATAGTGTGAGACGGCATCGGGAATATTGTCAAAATCTCCTATCGAATAAAGCACAAAATTGGAGACGCTTTCTTGAAAGGGATAGTGATTGTTTGCATTAAACCCATCAGGAAGGAAGCTTTTGTCGGCGTAACTGTCGTAACCATTCGTGTTACCCACTTCGTTTGTAAGCAGATCCAAGTCGGCATCACTGTTCGGGTTGTAGGTGCTATCGTCGAGCGCAAGCGTTGCCTCTGTAAGGAAGACCGCACTATCACCACCTATGCCGGTAAGAAGAATGATCCCACTCTCACCTTTGGGCACAGAGACCACCAGCGTAGCTTCAGTCAAATCTAATGTGTCAGGGCCATAGGCGCCTGCCACAACGAGGTCAAAGGGGTTACTAAAAGTGAACCAAGTATCCTCATCTGGTCCAATGGTACCGGCAACAGCACCCCTTATGTAAACCTGAAAGGCAGGTACGGCAAAGATGGTGCTACTAAGTCCAGAAACAATTATCAACATCAAATAAATCCGCAATTTCAGTATTTTCATGTTGTTTTACCCTTCAAAGGTCTCCGGAAAATGCGAAAAAAATCTTATTCATATAGGAACTTCCTTTCATTTTATCCCGGTGACCATAGGCAAAGATTGACGCTTCTTAATTGACTCATTCGCACATTGAAATGGGCTATTGCTTGGCTGCACTGAATCAGGAAGGACCGTGGGCACGATTACTCATACCCACGCCCTTCCAAGCAATACATCCAGAGGAGGTATGACTGGCCATTCCATATCTCAATCTTCAACAAAGCTTAACCTGTGAACACAATGACACGAAAAGAGTCACACTATCGCAATGGTATTGTTTTGTTACCCGCACCTCCTTTCCCAAGAGATTCTTGTCTTGATGGTATTCAACCTGATCTTCATGTTCCTTTCTGTTGTATATTCAACACAACTGGCGAGGCCGACTCGGTTTAAGACGGCCTTTCGGGCAATTGTGACTGTCATAGTAAGTACAGCAAAAGGGCAGAAATCTTGCCGGTGTGTTAAAGAGATTCTTTTTGCGCCAAATTTGGGGCATTTACAGGCAGCGGGGCTAACCAGTGCGGCTAAACACGCATAGAATTGCGTGTTTAATTTGTTTGGAGAAAAATTCTAATTTGCACAAGATTTTCCTTGACAAGGGCATCTCCATGCGTATAATTTGACCTTGTACGTTCAAGGATGAGCGGTAGGATTTTTCGGGTTTCTTTTTTGCGAAGTATTCTGTCGTATCTCCACGATTATATCGTGGTTCCTAGGATAGGGCGGAGCCCATTTTCAGGAAAGGCGGCTGGAACACCTCTGTAATCCTACCAGGCTCGAATTTAGAACGTACTGTTCGATGGAATGTGATATTAATGGATTATAGCAAAGGAGCGCAATAGTGCTACGGAAAGTGAACTTCTAAACGGATTTATGAGCAGTTCTCGGGAATCTCCACTCCAGGCAAGATGGCGTGCGGTGGTCTTGCACCCGGCAGAGACAAAAAGTGATTAGACTCAGTCTTGCCTGATATATCCCTATAGCTTCTTGCAGTCTATCCATGGTGATGCGGTCTGCACTCCGGCACACGGCTGTTAAGAGTCTCTATGTAAGTTCACTCCGCACATTGGACACGTACGGCAAAAGTATAAATCGGTTTCTCAAGGGGGCTGTTATTCTGTAGATTTGGTGCTGATTCTAAGGCTACCGGGATTTGGTAGGTCGCCGATTCTGGAGGACGGGTGATGGAGTCGCCGGAAGAAAGGAAACCTTTCTTCTCTATTTGCGAGGACAGCGATGCTGTTTCAGTTGAGAGTGCCGTCGAGGAGCACGGCAGGCTCATCGGCAATTACAGGTTGCTCGGCACATTGGGTGTTGGAGGCCACGGTATAGTGTACTTGGCCCAGCAGGAAAAGCCGATAAGACGGCGGGTGGCGCTCAAGATTCTCCGGCCGGGCTTGGCTTCCAACAGGAATTTCCTGGCACGTTTTGAGATCGAGCGACAGGCTCTGGCAGTGCTCAACCATCCGAATATCGCACAGGTCTTCGACGCCGGAATAACCAAGAACGGCCGTCCATACTTTGTGATGGAGTATATCGATGGCCCTTCCATAGTTGAATACTGTGATCAGTACAAGCTGCGGATCGAAGACAGGCTCAAGTTATTTATGCAAGCCTGCGAAGCTGTCCACCATGCTCACCGCAAGGGTATCGTCCACCGTGACATAAAGCCCTCAAATATCCTGGTTTGCCAGCAAGATGATCAACCCGTTCCCAAGGTCATTGACTTTGGGGTCGCCAAAGCGATCAGCCGGCCTTTGAGCGATCTAGCTCACTATACCGAACCGGGGCAGCTAATTGGCACTCCTGAGTATATGAGCCCCGAACAGGTCCAAATGAACGATCAGGATATTAATGCAAGGTCTGATGTCTATTCACTTGGGGTGGTTCTGTACCAGATGCTAACAGGCACTTTGCCGTTCGATTCAAAGTCGCTGCGTGGCCACGGAATCGACCACTTCCGGGAAGTGGTCAACCATGAAGAACCGCTGAGCCCGAGCAGACGGGTGGCGGATTTGGCATCCGAGGGTAAAGAGGCGGCTGATGCCAGGTCTACCCCGCTTAAAACGCTTGTGAAGACCCTGCGCAAGGAACTTGAATGGATTCCTCTCAAGGCAATGCGGAAGGAGAGTACGCGCCGCTATCAATCAGCCGCCGAACTTGCCCGTGATATCCAGAACTACCTGTGTGGAGCTCCTCTAATCGCCGGCCCCGAGTCTGTTGTATATCGAGTAAGGAAGTTCGTTCTCAACCGTCTAAAACCTTTCACAGAGGCTACACTGATTCTGATATTATTGACCACCAATGTAGTCTTTCTGACATTATACATTCAAACAAGGAAGTTGTACAAAGCCACAGACCGTGCTCAGGGTGTCGAAACGGTATCCGGGCAAGCTGATGAGATTAGACAGAGCCGTACAATCGACGCACAGCAACCGAATAACGAGCAAACACCTGACGGCCCAAGACATATAGAAACACATAAGCAAAACGGCAAACAGCATATGGAATTGCTATCAACTAGCAATGCAACACCGCAGTCCTCAAGGCCGGAGGAACAAACCATATTTCGGATAGGCTACTCTTCCTGAGAGTTGTCTTTTCCCTTTTTGCCATGGCAGTAGTTGGCGGCCTTTTCGAAGAGGCCTGTGAGCTCATCGGGTATCCAGGTTTTTTCGGAAAATGTTAAGAAGAAC
>JAFGTU010000206.1 GCA_016933985.1 Sedimentisphaerales bacterium
ACAACAAGTCCGATTTCGGGCCCGATAATTTGTGAAAACCGTTTTTTTCGTGCTTGACAGGGGGTCTGACAAAGGCGATTTTAGCCGAAATGTTTTGATATAGAGTCAAAATGGAGACACGATTTGCGAACCATTGCCCTCTTTCTCAAGTCTTATGTGGGGTCTTGGCGGAGCAGAGTTGCCCTGTTTTTCATAATACCCTGCCAAGTAGCAAAACAAGACACTCCAAATAACGTCACATCACGGATCGACTTGGATTCTTAGGCAGCCCACGTCGAACAGTCAAAAAACCTCTGAAAGAAGCGATTACGTTGTCTATTAGACAATCGCACCGTGCTGCAATATAATGCCGGTGCCATAAATGCCTAAGATCGGGCATAGCACAGTGTCAACGGTCCATCAAAGACCTTTAGGTTGTGATACGATGATAACATGGTAAATAAACTTTACGCTAAAGAACAAGAAGTCATTTTAGACTCAATAAGTGAGGGTGTTTTCACCGTTAACTCGAACTGGCAAATTACTTTCTTCAATCGTGCAGCCGAAGAAATCACCGGTGTCGAGCGTGGTAAAGCCGTGGGGCGACAGTGTAGAGACATCTTGCGAGCAGATGTATGTGAGACCGAGTGTGCGCTGCGTGAAACGATGATAACCGGCGTGCCTATCGTTAATAGGGCAGTTCATATCATTGATGCCGGTGGGAGACGCCGAGCAATCGCCATATCTACCGCGCTTCTAAAAGATTACAAGGGCACGGTTATCGGCGGCGTCGAGATGTTCCGAGATATGACTCTCGTGGAGGAGCTTCGCAAAGAACTTGAGAGTCGATATTGTTGTGAGGATATTATAAGCCAAAACCACCGGATTCAGGAGATATTTCGCACTATGCCGCATATTTCCGAGAGTAATTGCACGGTCCTTATTGAGGGCGAGAGCGGAACCGGCAAAGAGCTTTTCGCACGGGCGATTCATAATCTAAGCCTGCGTAAAGACAAGCCTTTTGTCGCGGTAAGCTGCGGTGCTTTACCTGAGACGCTCCTGGAATCAGAGCTGTTTGGCTACAAGGCAGGTGCGTTCACAGACGCCAAGAAAGACAAGCCCGGACGTTTTGCTCTTGCCGAAGGTGGTACGCTGTTTTTGGACGAGATAGGCGACGTGTCGATAGCGATGCAGGTACGGCTACTTCGTGTTTTGCAGGAGCGTGTATACGAGCCATTAGGGTCTGTGGAGTCGGTCAAGGCAGATGTTCGCATCGTTGCGGCTACGAACAAGAAGCTGAGCGAGCTTGTGGGGCAAGGCGTGTTCCGAGACGATTTGTATTATAGAATCAATGTTATGAGGCTTGAATTGCCTGCGTTGCGGGAGCGGAAGGAGGATATTCCGCTGCTTATAGATCACTTTATCGCGCGTTTCAACCGGTTACAGAATCGCAACATCTGTTGTGTTACGAATGAGGTTTTGGCGTCGCTTGTCTCTTACGATTATCCTGGCAACATTCGTGAGTTGGAGAATATCATCGAGCGGTGTTTCGTTTTGTGCCAGGGGGAGGTTATCGAGGTCAAGCATCTTCCTGCGTCGGTTCGCCCGCTTGGCGGCGCTGAGAAGGCTGGCAAAGGGACTGTGAGTAGTATCAGACAGATGGAGGCGGCTTTGATAGTTGAGGCGCTTCAGCGGAACAAGGGCAATCAGACGGCTGCGGCGAAGGACTTGGGGCTAAACAAGAGCACGCTTTATCGGAAGCTCAAAGCCTACAAGATCAACGCAAAAGGGCTTCGTTAGGGAGCGGGACGCAGGCATTTCACAAAGGCATCGGTGTAAATTGCAATCGTTCCGTGGGCCGTAGCGTTGCATTTTGCAATATCTTGCCGTTGCCACATACAACGCGGAAATAACTTGAGCTCACATAAACTCTTATGAATTCTGATTTTGCGCGGGGGCTGTCTATGATGGCGTTTTTCGTTGGCACGACGATTGCTCGGTGATGTTTAGTGAAGATCGCGAATGTGATTTTCAGGCATATTGAGACATGAAGAGCCTTTGTGCTTCGAAAGGTATGGGATTATCGGGGCTCTTCGGGCTTGGCAACGACGAGGCTGTCAGGCTGAAGTCTGACACGTGTTTAGCATTTTGATGTTTAGAATAGCGATTCCCATCCGAGACGGTTTTGTATCACCGGCGTTCGACTTTGCTCGCAGGCTTTTGGTAGTGGAGTTTGGGGATAGCCTTGAAACGCAGCGTTTTGAGAGAGAGTTAGCCCCGGAACCGAATGCTCAGAGGGCAGCCAGACTTATGGGACTGCAGGTAAAGCTTCTTATATGTGGAGCGATCTCTCGGGATTTGGCGCAGTGGGTATTAGAGGCTGGTATTGAGATTCTGTCTTATGTGAGCGGCCCCATCGATGAGGTAGTTAAGGCATATGCAGAAGGGCGACTGGCCGAACCGCGATTTGTCTTGCCAGGCAGTTGGCCCGGCGCACGAAACGGTTTTCATCGGTGCCGACGAAGGCGCCGAGGACACAGGTAGGCTAAGGCGGCCTTTTTGCGTCTTTGGCTGCTGAGAAGTAACCTGTGGATACTACCAACGGGGACGGAGTCTATGTGAACCAAGACTAAGGAGAAAAAGTGAAGATAGCAATAACAGCACAGGGCAAAGAACTTTTAAGCGAAATAGATCTCAGGTTCGGGCGGGCAAAATGGCTTATCGTCGCTGACACAGAAAGAGGGGAATTTCAGGCGCACGACAATAAGGTAAATTTGAACGCCGTCCAAGGAGCAGGCATTCAGACCGGACAGAACATAGCGAATCTTGGCGTCGAGGCAGTGATAACCGGCAATGTAGGGCCAAACGCTTTTAGGATGCTCAGTGCAGCAAGTGTGAGAATTTTTCTGGCTGAGAAGCAGACCGTTCAAGAGGCAATAGAATCATTTAAGGTTGGAAACCTAAGAGAAGTGGATGAGGCTAGCGTCGAAGGACACTGGATTTAGAACGCCGGCTTTCAGGCAGGTGTAAAGGACCATGCGGATTTATCTGGATTGCATTGGTTGCTTTGTTCGACAGGCTCTGGATGCTGCGAGGCATGCGACAGACGACGAACAAATCCACAAGGAGGTGCTGCGCAGAGTTCTGCGTATGGCGGGCGAGCTGGATCTCAGCCTGAGTCCGCCGGCAATCGGCCAACAAATACACCGGTTGATCAGGGAGCTTACGGGCAACGATGACCCGTATCGACAGGCCAAATGCCGCTTTAATAATTTGGCCTTGAGACTGTATCCCGACCTGCGGAAGCGGATTATAAGTTCCTCAAGTCCGCTTGAGACAGCAATTCGCCTGGCTATTGCAGGCAATATCATCGACCTGGGCGTCAAGACATCAATACTAGAAAATGAAATTGAAGGGGTCATTAGAGATTGTCTGACGGCGGATTTTGACAGCCTCGCGGTGAAAGCGTTCGGCGATGCCGTCAGCAAAGCAGAAAGAGTGCTCTATCTGGCGGATAATGCCGGCGAGATTGTTTTAGACCGTCTGTTGATAGAGCAGTTGCCTGTCGAGAAGGTCACGGTAGCTGTCAAGGGTTCGCCTGTGATAAATGACGCAACAATGGAGGATGCATTGCTGGCGGGGCTGCCCAGGATAGTCGAAGTTATTGATAACGGTTCCGATGCTCCCGGGACGATTCTGGAAACTTGTTCGGAGACTTTCCGGGGACGGTTTGAAGATGCCGATTTGATTGTCGCCAAGGGACAAGGAAATTACGAAACCCTCAGCGACGTGGATAAAAAAATATTCTTCATACTGAAGGTTAAGTGTCCCGTTATTGCGAGGGAACTTGGCTGTGAAATAGGGCGGATGATTTTACAGAAGAGCAGGGCATTTAGCGATATTGGCGAGTTGGTTAAGGAGGCCGAATAGATGCCTGGTTTTGATGGTACAGGGCCGTTAGGACAAGGGCCAATAACGGGACGAGGGCAAGGATTTTGTGTTTTGACAAGCTCGGCAGAGAATCCTGGGCGAGTCAGGGGTTTTGCGGGATTAGAAGGTATGCCCGTTGGTCAAGAAGTTGAAAATCTTGGAGTTACCGGAAAGGAGGTGATCAACATGCCTTATGGAGATGGAACAGGTCCGGCAGGATTAGGTCCAATGACAGGAAGGGCTGCTGGCTTCTGCGCAGGCTATCCTGCGCCGGGTTACGCGAATCCTGTTTTGGGCAGAGCCGGATTTTACGGAGCCGGGACACCAGCCTTTGGGCCATACAGGATGCCTTACACCGGTTGGATCAGGCCGTGGATTGGCAGGGGTTTTGGCTTCGGTGGAGGTTTCATCCGAGGCCGGGGTCGCGGCCGCGGCAGGTTCGGATATCGGCGGTAGATTCAAGTTAGCGATTGACCGCAGAAAGGAAGGTTAATATGCCAAGAGGCGATGGAACAGGCCCCGGCGGCAGAGGCGCCGGAACAGGACGCGGCATGGGGCGGGGCCAAGGGCAAGGCAGAGGCAGAATGGGTGGCCCGTTTGCGGCGGGGCCGGGCGGAAATTGCGTCTGCCCGAGCTGTGGAGCAACGGTCCCTCATGTTGCAGGGCAGCCCTGCAACTCGAGAAGCTGCCTCAAATGTGGTGCGGCAATGACAAGAAGTTAACATCTTTTTGAAAGGAGAATTATTATGCCAGGTGGAGATGGAACAGGTCCTGCAGGTATGGGGCCGATGACAGGCAGAGCGGCAGGTTTTTGTGCTGGTTATCCGATTCCGGGTTATGCAAATCCGGTCGGTGGACGTGGATTCTTCGGTCGCGGAATGGGCCGAGGCGGCGGATGGGGTCGTCGTAACTGGTACTATGCAACCGGTCTTCCCGGATGGGCCAGAGCGGGATATGGCTGGCCAGCGTGGGGGGGTTCCGTGAATCCATACGGCTACGCTGCTGCGGCGTCCGTTCCCGGGTTGACAGCGCAACAGGAACTTGACGGCCTTAAAGGCCAAGCAGAGTACCTTGAAGACAGCCTCGATGGAATAAAAAAGCGTATCGAAGAGCTTGAGAGCCTGAAAACCAGCAAAGAATAATAAAGACAGAGATAGACACTCTGTGTTTTTCGGAGCCTCTGTTCTTTCAGGGGTAGCGTGTATCCGTAGAACGGTGTGAATCAACGGAGTAGCCGGAGAACATCCAACCATAAAAAAGAGAATGTCTATAATTATTTAAGGGACTAAACAATGAGGAAAGCAATTTCAGTTTTTGTGGTGATTTTAGCGTTATGCGTGGTTGTGGGGGTATTAGCTGCTGCGAACGGTGGTGGTAAGGTCAAGGTTTTGTTTCTAAGAGGCGGCGGAGTCCACGACTGGAACGGCAATACGCCGATTCTGACAGCAATCCTCGAGAAAACGGGCGACTTCGATGTCACTTACACTGAGAATCTTGACGACCTCAAAGATCGCATCAGACAATTCGATATTGTCATCCAATACACGACCGGAATGTCTCTAACTCCGGGGCAGGAAAAAGGATACTGCGATTTCGTCGCCGACGGCGGCGGATACGTCGGGATCCACAGCGCGACCGACTCATTCAAGAATGC
>JAFGTU010000207.1 GCA_016933985.1 Sedimentisphaerales bacterium
CCCCGATAACGCCGCTAATCCCGACAAGGTCTTCGACGACACCCTGACCGT
The DNA here is from genome assembly GCA_016933985.1 of Sedimentisphaerales bacterium. Lineage (GTDB taxonomy): Bacteria > Planctomycetota > Phycisphaerae > Sedimentisphaerales > Anaerobacaceae > JAFGCD01. Next base: position 52 of record JAFGTU010000207.1, read on the forward strand.
AACGCCGTTCTCGGGAGCCACTGCTCAGGGCGGCAGCGTTACCTTGAATGCGGACGGATCGTTCACTTATACACCTTCAGCAGGAAATATGACGGGAAGCGACTCGTTCAGCTATACGCTCAGCGACGGCTTCGGCGGAACGGATACCGCAACGGTCACAATCGACCTGACAAACCAGAATCCGGTCGCTACGGATAACAGCTACGGAACCAGCCATAACCTCGTTCTCTCGGCAAATGCCGCGGACGGTACGATTACAGGCACGGTGCCCGCAGGTGCGGACTATGATCCCGATAATAGCGACCCGGCAAGGATATTCGATGACACCTTGACGGTAACACCCTTCTCAGGGGCCACCGCTCAGGGCGGCAGTGTAACCTTGAATGCAGACGGCTCGTTCACCTATACCCCGTCGGCCGGCAACACTACCGGCGGCGACTCGTTCACCTACACCCTCAGCGACGGCTTCGGCGGAACCGATACAGCAACGGTGACGATTAACCTGACCAATCAGGACCCGGTCGCTACCGACAACAGCTACGGCAACAGCCACAATCTCGTCCTCTCGGTAAATGCCGCGGACGGAACGATAACCGGCGTAGTGCCCGCAGGGGCTGACTACGACCCCGATAACGCCGCCAATCCCGACAAGGTCTTCGACGATACCCTGACCGTAACGCCGTTCACAGGAGCTACTGCTCAGGGCGGCAGTGTAACAGTAAATGCAGACGGGTCGTTCACTTATACTCCGTCGGCGAGCAACACTACCGGCGGCGACTCGTTTAGCTATACGCTTAATGACAACTACGGCGGAACCGACACGGCAATCGTGAATATCACCCTGACCAACCGGCTTCCGATTGCACGGCCTGACGCCTACAGCACCAATCAGGATGTCACGCTTGTTGTGATTAATCCTGACGACGTGATTACGGGCGTAATACCGGCAATCAATGAGGACATCGATCCGGACAATCAGACACCGGGCAGGCTGTTTGAGGACACGCTGACTTCGTTCCTGATGATTGGCGGTCCTACCGGTCCCACGGCTAACGGTGGAACGGTTACGCTCAACGGGGACGGCACATTCACGTATACGCCGCCGGCCGGCTTTAGCGGGACAGACACCTTCCTATACTATGTGAATGACGGTTACGGCAATTCAAGGCCCGTGGAGGTGATAATCGATGTTATGCCCGGCGAAATTCCTCCGCCTCCGGAACCCCAGCACCTGCCTGCGGCTCCTCTGCCGAAATTGGTCAAGCCGGAGATCGAAGGGTGCCCCGTGTTGATGAATGCCGTGGCTACGGAACTCGGTGTCAGCAGCGAGACTATTCAGGTTTCCATAAACAGATCTCTGGCCGCTTCTCCTAACATACAGCCGTGTGATGCATGTGCAAGATTCATCAAATACGCCGGGATTCTGAGCGATCCCAATGGTGCTGGAATGGCAGCAATGGCCCAGATATTCAAAGAAATAGCCCCGGCGGATATGCCTCCCTCGGATGAGATGTTCGCCTCAATCGCTACGGCATTCAGCCAGCACATGAACGACCCTGAAATGCCTCAGTATGCGACGGCTATGGAGTTCATTGACGCTTTTGTCGGGTATATCGCCATCATGGACAGCGAACTGGGCTCGCCTGCGGGCGATTCAACCGAATTCGCCGTCAATAAGCACGGTGGATCACTGATGAGCGATAATCCGAATGTTACCGCATACGTGCAGATGCGCTTGGCAAACAGCGAGCGATAATGCACGAAGTGGAATTTGAAGTTGAGCAGTTTGTGAAAAGCCGGTGGGTACATTCCCACCGGCTTCTTTCGTAATCTATTCTACCAGAAACGACTTGTGCGAAGGCTCAGGATCATCGCCGCGGTAATTGATAACTATATCAGCATCGCCCGCGACTTCGATGGTCCAGGCGATTAACTGGTTTCCGAAGCCGTCCCCTGTCCCGCCCAGATCGACGTGGGCTTGCGGGAAATAGAGCGCTCCGTCTAGGTCCAGAAGGCTCGTGCCACGGATTTTCACGGGATTGTCGTTCGCCCTGTCCTGAAAGATGGAGATGCCTGAATAGGTGGCAAAATCAAAGCCCGGCGGGTATGCGAAATCGGCGCCGCAGAAATCGGTTATCTCGGGGTCCGGTGGTGTCACACGTATGTAGCAGTCCCTAGGGCCGCCCCCGGCAAGGTCAACCTTACCGTTTTCAGTGATATAGAACATCACCCCTTGTGCGCAGAAATGCGCATTTCCTCCTATGACCAGCCCGCCTTTTCCTGCAGGTCCGCCCCCGAGTATGTAGATTCCGGGTTTGAGAGCAATATCCCCGCCCGTGATATCAAAGCCCCCGGAGTAGTATCCGGGCTCGAATACATGAGTCCCTCCACTTATTTTGAGTGTATCGCCGCCGGAGAGATCGGTGCTGCTGTCCCAGGAAGGCGGCGGCAGGCAGTCCCCCGGGGGATCGGGGCAGAGGGGGTCGGGCAGGGGAGGCGCATCGTCGTCTATCGGAAAATCGAGGGCATCCAGGTCGAACGCAGGGGCAACGAGATCGCCGCACAGGTTCAGTTCTTCCGCAGATAACTCCATACTGCTGCCGTCGAAGACTACCGCGTTGTCAGCCTCGGAGTTCACCTGTATCATCCCATCGTTGACATCAAGTATGGCACCGCCGTGTATCAGGAGTCCTGGTGTGGGATTTTTAGCTGGTTCTCCAGGTGACAGGGCAATTACCCCGGCGCCTGTGCCGCCGTGGGTCATGGCGATGGCGTACCGCGTGATACTCACATCGCAGACATCGGATATGGCGCCGAAATTCAGGGGGACCGGCCCCCCGGGCGAAGTATCGGTGCGTCTTACGACTACCTTGACCGCATTGCGCGGCGACGGCGCAGCGACGAATTTGCGGAGCATCCTACTGTACCATCCTATGACGACATCGCCATCGGCCAGATTGTCCGGGTTATCCACAAGCTCAACAGCGTTGCGGTCGGCAAAATTCTCGTATGCAATCTCAATAGCGGTCCGCCGCGCTTCAACCGGATTAATCTTGATGAGACAGGCGCCGGCGAGTGCCGCGGCGTCGGCGGCATTCTGCAACTGGTGCGCGACGAGAAATGCCTTGGCGCTATCGAGGCCCAGACCTACAATAAGAACGATCAGCAAGAGAAAGATCGCTACCCAGATCATCGCCATTCCGCGATTCGGCCGGCGGAACACCGCACGCCGACGGCCTGTAAATCTTGAATTGAGATTAACATACGAGGTTGACGCAACTTCACAACGCCGGGTTACAGACGCGGACCTTGTTGTGTTCGATTCATCCATCCGTGGTCCTCCTTACTTTTCAATTTGTGCAAGAGCCAATATTCCAATAGGGCAACGACACAATTTTGAATTCTTAACATGGCTCAAAGGCAAAGTCAAGCTGTTTTTGCCTTAAATTTTGCCACTAACGGAAAAACAGGAATCCAACACACTTCAAACACGGTTGGGAGAAGTTGCTCTTGCGGCTCAAAAACCCCGCACTGCCGGGCTCTCGTGCGATGCAGGGCCAATAGAAGAGAACACGCTCCCACATAAATGCCGCCACAACAAGGACTTACAACTGCGATAAGGCCGACGCTCCAATAATTTGCGGGGGCTCAGGCAAGAATACCCTTGCGAACAATAGAGCCGATTTGGCCTTTTTTAGGACTTAAAGGCGAGGCTGAATATTTGACAATTTTTTTTGAAGGCGGGCAAAAATTTTCTTGACAGGTGCGGCTTGAGAGAATAAAATACCGCCTGATTTTGGAGGAGGTCATCAACGCCTCCTTGGGTGATGACCTCAGGCAGTTGAGCCTGACATCTTAAAGCACAGTTTCTGCACGGAGGCAGAGTGTGTCTCACGGACATGGGGCTACTGCGGTCTTGCTCTGGTTTTTGATGGATTGGACTGGTTAAGGATGAATGTAAAAAGGAATTTAGATCAAGGATGTGCCCTACCACGCGGCATTCCAACATTTGCGTTAAAGCAGAGAGGCTCGTTGTCTCTCGCATAACTTTTCGGCAGACATGTAGTATGTCAGAATTACGGGTATTCGTTTTAAGGAGAATTAAGATGAAGGCAATGGTAAGGAAGTTCCTCAGGGACGAGCAGGGGACCGAGACGGTCGAGTGGGCGATCATTATCGGAATAATCGCCGTCGGAGCAATCGCCTTTATGGCCACGATTGGCCAGTGGGTATACGACCAATTCCAATACCTGTCCAACGGGATTGAGGCAGCTCCCGATACTCCCGGTTCCTGATCGTAATCGCGTCCAAAGGTCGCGGAGCCGCCTGTATTGAGATTTTTATGCAGGAATTTACAACAGCTATGACTGAGGGTGGAGCCGTTATCCAGTGGGGCGTCGTTATCGGCGCCTCACTGGCTGCGGCTATTGTGGACCTGCGCACAGGGCGGATACCCAACGCCATTACGAGCCCGCTACTGGCGGTGGGCCTATTGTACGCCGGCTGGGCTGGCGGCCTGGAGGGCCTCGCCCGGGCGGCTGGGGCGTGTGCGCTGCTGGCGCTGCCTTTTGTGCTCATGTTCCTGTTTGCCGGAGGAGGGGCCGGTGACGCCAAGTTCATGGGGGCAATAGGGGCATGGCTGGGGCTCTCACACGGCGCGATAGTGCTGCTGAGCGTGTGCGTGGCTGGGATTATACTCGCGGTATGCAAAGCGGTCGTTCTAAGGCGTTTGAAGCCTGTTTTGGCGAGCACTTATTTTTCTTTTCATACGTTTATGTTCTCTTTGCTTGGTCATAAGGTGAAGGATCACTCGGTCGATGAGTCTGATTCCGAGTATAGTTGCGGGCTGACTATTCCGTACGGCGTGGCGATTTTCGCGGGCGTCTGTGCGGCAGGAGTGTTTATCTTGTTATGGCAAGGTTAAGAATAAAAGCTGGGAATTCTCGTTACAGGGGCACGGCAGTGGTGGAGGCCGCGTTGGTGTTTCCGCTGCTGCTGCTCCTGACGATGGGAGCTATCCAGTATGGCTGGCTCTTCTTGAAGGCGCAGCAGATAACCAATGCCACGCGGCAAAGCGCACGCCTGGCAATTAGGCCGGACTCGACCAACGCCGAGGTCCTGGCCGTCGTTGACAGCTTGATGGCAAGTGGAGGAATGAGCGGCAGCGGATATGCCGTGGACTTCACGCCCCCCGACATCGAGGGGTTGACCGCCGGCCAGGCTCTCGAGGTGAAAATAACCGTTCCGAGTGCAAGCGTCGTCCTGATTAATGCGGGCTTTCTGCCCGTCCCGGCAAATCTTACAGCAGTCGTTACGATGACAAAAGAAGGTCCTTAGCAATAGTACCGGCGCATCGTAAAAGTCGCCGGAAAGGAGCAGGAAAGATGAAGTGGAGTATTGCAGTATTGATAACGCTGGGCCTGCTGGCCAGCCTCAGCGCCGCGATCCTGGTAAAGGTTCTGCGTCTCAACAAGTCCGGCGCCCTGCCGGCGGAGACTGAAGTTGTGCTGGCATCGCAGGATATGCCTGCGATGTCGGTGCTTGAATCGTCGAATTTGACCGTCAAGAAGGTGCCGAGGGACAAGCTTTCCGCCGGGTATCTATCCGATACGGTGCAGGCGGTCGGGAAAATCCTGGCAGTGCCGGTCGTTGAGGGCCAGATGCTGACGGAATCGTGCTTCGTCACGGAAGGCAGCAGTGCGCAGATAGCGGCCTCGCTCCCTTCCGGGATGCGTGCCGTCGCGGTTTCGCTTACCAGCGCCTCAATCAGCGGCGGGCTCTTGTATCCGGGCTGCGTCGTCGATGTGCTGGCGTCGTTCCGTCTGCCCTCCTCCTCGGAGCGTGGCGAAGCGCTTTCGACCACGCTTCTTCGGGGCATTAACGTTCTTGCCGTCCACGGCACTTCCGTAGTCTCAAAGGAGGCGGAAGAAGATACAAAAACGTCCTCTCGACCGAGTCAGGGACGTTTGACGGTAACCCTTATGGTGGACTCGAAGCAGGCCGAGGCGTTGCAGTTGGCCGCTGAGCACGGCCAAATATCGCTTGCCCTGCGTAATCCGCTGGACAAGGCCCCGGTCGATACTGAGGCTATGGTGCTCAGTCAGGGCCGACTGGCCCAGCTTGGCTCGGCGATGGCCCCGGTCATTCCCGGAAGTGGAGATGGAGCAAACGCCAACGTGGCCCAAATAACCGATCTCGTTTCGGCTTCAGCTACGCAGGCAGATGCCCGCGGCGCGAGCGGACCGCTTAAACAGCCTGGCTCGAAAGTGCAGCAGCCAAGTGATGCAGGCAATTCCGGCAAGCTGTCCTGGCCGGTGACGGTGATCCGAGGCACACAGATTCAGCAGCAGGATTTGGATATGCCGGATCTTGAAACATCCGGCAGCGCCAACAAGAGCTGACGGTTCCGTACAAGACATTAGGCAGTTCTTGACCACTAAAACGTAAATCTGAAGGGATTAGAAATGGTATCGACGAAGGAGGAGACAAAGATTTGGAGACATGTGGCTGCATGTCTTGTTATTCTGGTGCTATTGAGCAATTTCGTGCACTCGGAAGCCCCTGTAGGCGAGGCCGACGATGCCGCTGCCGGGCAACAAACGATAAAGATTATTGTCGGCGAGTCCACTATAGTCAAATCGCCATGGCCGACTGTGCGAGTGGCCGTGACAGACCCAAAAATCGCAAACGTGCAGGTGCTGACGCCGGACCAGGTCCTGCTACAGGGCCTTCAAGTCGGGTCCACCGATTTGATTCTCTGGAGCGAGGATGAGAGCCAGACGTGGAAACGCAGGGTGAAGGTCAATATTGACATCGGCCGCTTCGAGGCCGAGCTGGCGGAACTTTTTCCTACCGCGTCGCTGGAGCTTAGCCAGTCCGACGACACGCTTATAATCAGGGGGCTGCTGAGAAAAGCGGACCACGTAACACAACTCCATGACTACCTCGACAAGATCGGAGTTAAATACGTGGACATGACGAGCATAGCAGGCATCCAGCAAGTTCAGATTCAGGTTAGGGTTGCCGAGGTGAGTCGCAGCGCGCTGAGGACAATGGGCATAAATGCGTTTCATACCAGCGACGATTTCTTTGTGGCGTCTCGTCCCGGCTCGGCGAGCGGCGGCGCCCTTATCCCGTCGATAGACATAGGCCCCCCGTCCGGCACGGTAGCCGGGAATAGCACCACCTACACCTTCAACAGTGACGTGACAGCCGGATCCCTTGTTAATTTATTCGCGGGTTTTCCGAATTCCGATCTTGAGTTCTTTATTCAGGCGCTCGCCGAGAATCAGTACTTGAGGGTCCTTGCCAATCCGACTCTGGTGGCGCTGAGCGGGGAAAAGGCGGAGTTTCTTGTCGGCGGGGAATACCCCATTCCCGTCGTGCAGGGCGGCGCCGGAGGCAGCAGCTCATCGGTAACGATTGAATACAAGGAATACGGGATAAGACTGATGTTCGAGCCGACAGTCCTCGGCGACGGCACGATTCGCTTGAAGGCATCGCAGGTGGTAAGTGACCTTACGGACGTCGGCTCCGTGGCGATTGGAGGCTTCAGCATAAAGGCATTGACCACGCGAAAAGCTGAGACCACTCTCGAACTCAATAGCGGACAGACCTTCGCAATGGCCGGGCTGATTAAGCACAACGTCGGAGCAACGACATCCGGCGTGCCGGGGCTTGGCGATATACCCATACTGGGCGCTTTGTTCCGGTCGGTGCGCTATTCTGAGAGCGAAACCGAGTTAGTGATGCTGGTGACGGCCGAGCTGGTCGAGCCGATGTCACTGGCAACGACTCCGCCCCTGCCGGGATTCCTGCACGCGGCCCCAAGCGATTGGGAGCTATACGGCAAGGGCCATATCGAGAGCGGGGAGCCGGCAAAGATCGACCCTGCCAGCGCCCAATGGCTGCAGAAGGCCGGTCTGACCGAGCTGTTTGGCGCCGGCGCGTGGGATTCATACGGCAAGGATGCTCCAACGAGCCAGGCCGAGACAACCGAAAAAATGGAAGATGCCCAAAAGTGAATGACAACTGACAAACGGGACAAATCGTTGCAAGGATGCGATAGAAGCGAGCGGACCGTAGAATTGTAATTGAGGCGCCCCGATGAGGTCGGAATCAAACATAGTATTGATGACTAATGAACAGGCAACTGCCGAGCTTGTGGGCTCGGCTTTGGATTCGCGCGAACACCTTGTTTTGGCCGACACCTACCGAGAGATTACAGGGCTGAGGGCTCATCTGGCTCGCACGCCCACCGATGCGGTAATAGTCGATATCGATTCGTATCAGAATGGAGTTCTGCGCGAATTGAGCCTGATCATGGCGATGCACCCCGATACCCGAGTTGTGGTGATCTCAAGCAAATTCAATGAACAATTGGTTCTGGAGGCAATGCAAGCAGGGGCAAGGCATTTTCTTCGGAAGCATTCCATAACGGCTGAGCTTGACGGTGTGCTGGAACGACTGCTGTTCGAGGCCAAGCGAGAGGTTAAGCTTGGCGACATAATCACCGTATTCTCCACCAGCGGCGGCTGTGGCGCAACGACAGTAGCTGTTAACCTCGCCAATGAGCTTCGGCTGGCTACGTCAGAGTCCGTCCTGGCGATAGACCTCGATACGTGCTACGGCACCGTTTCGGACTATCTCGGCGTTGAGGGCCATTACGGCATCGCCGACGTTCTAAGCCGTCGTAAACCTATCGACAAGGACCTGATTGAATCGAGCGCCTGCAGTTACAGAAATGACTTTCATGTGTTGCTAAGCCCTGCCAGCATCAATAACCAAAGGGCCGAATCATTACAATTGGACAATCTTGGCGAAACACTTGAAATATGCAGGCAGGGTTACCGTTACACTGTAGTCGATGCCCCGCGGTTGGCCCCTAACGTCGCCATCGATCTGGCTAAGGCAAGCAAGTTCATATTGATTGTCTTTCAGCTTACCGTTAGAGACCTGAAATCAGCTCGCTCTCTGGTGGCTTTCCTAAAACAGAACGAGATATCATCGAAAAAACTGATACCTCTGGCCAATCGCGTTAAGAAGCGAGGCCCTTTGGTGCGGATGGAAGACAGCAAGAAGGTAGTGGGGCTTGATTCTTTTGCGTGCATTCGCAACGATTGGCGCAAGGTGATGAAGTCCGTAAATCTAGCCCTGCCTTTGGCTCAGACCGCCAAGAGGTCGTCGCTGCGGAAAGACTTCCAAAAGCTCGCAGCCAGGATACACAATAACGAGACGAACAGTAGGAATACGGAGGCAGGATAGTAATATGTGCCCGCAGATGGAAGTACAACCTGAAGGCCGCAGCGCCAGTGAGAATGTAACTTTGCAGAAAATAAAGGTGAAGATACATCATCGATTACTGGCCCTGCTGGATTTAGACAAGGCCCGGCGAATACCCGTCGAACAACTTCACAAGGAATGTGCCCAAAGAGTCAAAGACCTGCTTCGTGAAGAGAAATATCCTCTTTCCGGCCCCGAGAAGCAAACGCTGCTTCAAGAAGTGATGGACGAGATCTTCGGGTTTGGACCGCTGGACGAGTTTCTGCGGGATCCGTTGGTCAGCGATATTCTGGTGAACGGTCCGCATCAGATCTATTTGGAAAGGGGCGGACGACTCGAACGTACGGACGCTACTTTTGTTGACGACGACCATCTGCTGCGAATCATTCGTCGAATAGGGACGAACATAGGCAGAAGAATCGACGAAAGCAATCCGATGCTTGACGCACGTCTGCCTGACGGCTCGCGAGTCAATGCTATTATAGCCCCATTATCGCTCTCGGGGCCTGCGTTGAGCATCCGGCGTTTTGGAGTCATTCCGATCGATATGAACCGATTGCTCGAATTAGAGACACTGGCCCAGGATATGGCACTTTTCCTCGAGATGTGTGTCAAATGCAAGATGAACATCTTAATCTCAGGAGGAACCGGGTCGGGAAAAACTACGCTGCTGAATGCGTTGTCGGCCTGGATTCCCTCCGGTGAGCGCTTGGTTACAGTAGAAGATGCTGCGGAACTTCAACTGCAGCGAGAACATGTGGTTCGATTGGAGACCAGACCGCCCAACATCGAAGGGCAGGGTGAGATCACCCAGCGAGACCTGCTTCGAAACAGTCTTCGCATGAGGCCGGACCGCATCATAATCGGAGAGGTCCGGGGAGACGAGACCCTCGACATGCTCCAGGCCATGAATACTGGCCACGAAGGTTCGATGACAACGGTCCACGCCAACAGTCCCAGGGATGCCTTGCGGAGAATTGAGAATATGGTCAGTATGGCCGGCATCAACTATCCCGTGCACGCAATTCGCGAACAGATGAGCTCGGCGCTGGACCTGTTGGTTCAGGTTGGGCGTCTGACAGGCGGCAGGCGAAAGGTAACGGACATCGTTGAAATTACCGGCATGGAGGGTGATGTCGTTTGCCTCCATGATATTTTCCGCTTCAGGCAGATTGGAGTCAACGATGACGGTAATGCCTACGGCCACTTCGAGGCATGCGGGGTGTGCCCGCGTCTTCTCGACCGCCTCAAAGCCCAAGGCGTCGATGTTCCGACAAATATGTTCCACCAGAGAGTGCTCAAGAATGCCGACTCGGCCGAATCGACACAGCAGCAGGAGTCACAGAAGAAGCCGATTATGGAGCGGTTCAAGCTCAGATAGAAGATTATGGGCAGAGAAGAACTGATAAATAGGATTGTCACGATATCGGTTTTCGGATTCGTGTTCTCCGTCTGGTGTATTTGTGTTGTGTTCTGGTTGGCGCAATACATTATGCGTATGCGGAAGATGCGACAACGCCTTGGGATTGGCGAGGAAGCAGACTCTGAGTTGGGAACACTGCGCCTTTGGCATGAGATTCACAGAGAAGACGATGCAGACCACGCTGAAGGGCCGAAGAAGTTTTCTGTGCGGGATTACTTCAGAAGGCTCAGGTATGAGGCCGGCTGGACCACATCTGTACAAACCGTATTCTTGAAGTTGTTCGGGATGGCCGGTGTGCTGTTCATGGTTGTCTATGCTTTGGGTGGCGGAGCGCTGCTGGCGATCGGAGTATCCGGCGGTGCGATAGCACTATTCTGCATGCACACCCAGTCTCGCATCTCCAAGCATACAACGTTGTTCGAAAAGCAGCTTGTGGACGCACTAGGCATTGCCGCTCGCGCATTGCGGGCCGGGCATCCGCTCGTAGGGGCCTTCCAACTCGTTGCCGAAGAAATTGATGAACCCCAGGGGCCAATATTTGCCCAAATATGCCAGGAACAATCTCTTGGCAGGGATATGAAAGATTCTATCCGCAGGGTTGCGGACACAACGTACAACACCGAATTGAAGCTCTTCGCCACATCTGTAGCTATACAGTTGAGCAGTGGAGGCAATCTCGCGGACTTGATGGATAGCCTGGCGTCGGTAATCAGGGCGAGAATGAAGCTCAATCGCCGCGTTCGTGTTCTGACGTCACAGACGCAACTCAGCAAACGCATATTAATTGCGCTGCCCGTACTGTTGTTTGTTGCGCTGAATGTCCTAGATCCCGACTACATGGCGGTGTTCTATACAACAACAATCGGGCAGCTCATGTTGGCAGGGACTGTCGGCATAATGTCTATCGGCTATTGGGTGATGAACCGGCTTTCGGTGTTGCGTTACTAGAGATTCTGATGTTGAGCACGTTGGAAGACATGGACTTAATGACGGATATAATAAATTCGGAATTTCTCATACCGACATTGGTGTTCTTTTCCATAATCGGGATAGGCGTCTCAATTCTGCTGTTGCGCAGCAGAAAGAGCAAGATACTCAAGTCAAAACTTGAGGATAACAAATTGGTTACGCCGGGCCGGGCTCCCACACCACGGAAATCCAGTTTCCTGCAGACACTTGAAAAGATAGGGAATTTCGCTTCTCACGGCCAGACCAGCAACACTCTGTGGGAGCAGCTTGTCCAAGCTGGATATCTCAATGCAAAGGCGCCTGCGATTTACACCGGCATCAAGATGCTCCTGTTTGCCTGCGGAGTTGCTGTCGGGGTAATACTGATTATGCCGAAAGATATTTCTTTATCGACCAAACTCACATTGATCTCAATGTGCGGAGCAGTTCCGTTCTTTATACCGAATCTCGTGCTACTGCAGCAGCGCAAGACGCGTCGTGATGAGATATGTATGTATCTTCCGCAGGCCGTCGATCTGCTCGAAATATGCGTCTCGTCCGGCATTGGGCTGAACATGGCCTGGAATATGGTCGCCAGCGAAATTCAACATGTCAGCACTGTTCTTAGCAACGAGATGGCCCTGACTAATTTTGAGATTCATCTTGGCGCCAACAGGGCTGAAGCGATGCGGCGTATGGCAACACGCACGGGCGCCGAAGAACTCGCTTCCTTGGCTGCCATACTTATCCAGACGGACCGCTTTGGCACAAGCATGGCCAGCGCACTGCGTCAGTTCGCCAGATCGATGCGAGAAGAAAGGAGCTTCAAGGCCGAAGAGAACGCCGAGAAGATGGCCGTAAAACTCGTTATACCAATGGTTCTATTCATCTTTCCAGCCGTGATAGTAATCATTACTGGACCGGCGATTGTTAAAATATTCCGGGATATGATATTGCGAACTTAGATTGTCAATTTGGATTAAGGAAACCAATATATGAAAAACTGTACCTCAATTCTAATGGTCATTTGCTGTGTATTTATGGCTGGATGCGGGGGGGGCGCCAAACAGGCCAACTCCCTTGAGCTGGACAGGAACCGGATAAACTCCGGACTGGTGAACTCCTACAATGACTTGGCTATGCAGAATGCCATTATCGCTCAGTGCACTCTGTATCCGTATCATTTCATCAAAAACAGCGCCGAGCTTAATGAACTCGGGCAGCGTGATCTGGCCGTATTGGCGGGCCACTTCAAAGAATACCCAGGTCAATTGAACATCCGGCGTGACGACCTGCCTGCTGAGATTTACGGCGCCCGTGTTAATCACACTCTTGACCTGCTGAAGAAAGCTGGTGTTGACGCAGAGCGAATCAGCGTCTCAGACGGCATGCCGGGCGGTTCCGGCATGGCTTCCGAGAGAGTGCTGAGAATCTTGGCTGCGGCTGAAGGACAGGACAATAAGACCGAGTCCGCTACGTACACAACTGGAGTCCAGCAATGAGACCGATGAGACCAAAGACGTTGGGTCGGCTCGCTTTGCTGTTTGGCGGGGTACTCTGCGTGTTGGGGGTAGCCGGCTGCACGCAATCCGCCGCTTCCGGCTCGGGTGTTGACTCCACATCCGCCAGTCTCGACCTTCAATTCCAGAAGAACCGTAATCCCCAGCCGACGCCCAAGACGCTCTATGCAATGGCGGAAATCCTCGCCGCACAGGGAAAAGATTCAGACTGTGAAGTCGTCTTAAGGAAGATCATTGAAGAACACCCTGGTTTTTTCCCTGCTTACAATAGTCTGGCTGAATTGTTCATGCGCAACGGCCGGACAAAAGAGGCCGTCGATATTATCCATGAAGGACTGAGAATCCATCCGACCGACCCTGTATTGCTTAACAATGCAGGTATGTGCTGGATCATGCGCCGGAAATATGACAAGGCCCTCGATATGTTTACCCAAGCGGCGGGCCGGATGCCCGAAAATGCCAGGTACCGTGCGAATATGGCCGTTGCACTTGGGTTAATGGGGCGCAACGAGGAATCTCTGGCGCTGTTTACGCAGATTCTGCCGGAGGACCAGGCAAAACATAATCTGGATGTCCTCTGCCGCTCCAGAAAGACTCCGGAGGCAGGCTCGCAAGAGAAAGGGGCTCTTCTGGGAAATGGGTAGGGGAATTGTATGAAGCAGAATACGGCCTTTCACTCATCGAAAGAACTGGCGGTGAATAGCATTGAAAATGGAGCCAGTGGTCGCAACGAAATGAGCCACTTGTTAGTAACTCAAATGCTCTGTTGAAAACCTTTAAGTTTGTTATAAGGGCTTACCGCAGAAGAGGTTATAGAAGCATGAATACGATTGCATGGAGGTGCATCGCCATGCGTACCATGACCAAATCGCCGGTGGCTGTGGCAAGACAAGCGATGCGTATCGCCAAAGCCGCTTTGCCCGACTATTCTTCTGTCTATTCACGTCACGATTCCACCCAGCATCAACTCTTTGCCATTCTCGCGCTGCGACAGTTCCTCAAAACCGACTATCGCGGCATCATCCAGATGCTTGCCAATTTCTCGGACTTGCGCAAGGCGCTGGACCTAAAGAAGGTACCTCACTATTCCACGCTCTGCTACGCCGAGAAACGGCTGCTAAAAAAAGGGCTTTTGAAAGCCTGCTGAACGGCGTTTTTGAGCAAGCTAAGGCCTTGTCGATGCTCAAGGAGCACCCTCGGGCGGCTGTAGACGCCACCGGCCTTGAGAGTCGTCATACATCGAGATATTACGTTCACCAAAAAGGCTACCAACGGTTCGCACGATACGAATGCCGCCCTGTGTAACGTAGTACTGCTTCGTCCGCTTGTGATAAGAAATCGGATTTGATGTTGGTCTGCTTCTCGGCATGGTCTGTACCTCCAGAAAACACGTTCGTAAGCTTAGCACAGCATCTACCGAGTTAGATAACACAGGGAGGATTGGTCACAAACCCTTTGCTAACAAGGGCTTGGGGGAATGGAGCCAATGGGATTCGAACCCACGACCTCTTGCATGCCATGTGACGATTCGGAAGAAAAAGTGGACGGAGAGGCAGGCAGAGTAGGGCCGGTTTTTAGGGGTCTATCGACAGTCTGAACTGAGAGCTGACTCAGTGGAAACTGAGGGCAGACTCAGTTTGAACTGACAGTGAGTACATTTTGGCACCGGGGCAGACACTGGGGGGGGGGTACCCAAGGGTAGTCGATGGCTGCTGCTGGCGGATGTGGTTGGCAGTACGAACATGATTGAGAGTTGCTTGTCGCGGGCAGATGATCTGTGCCGGAATGTGAAGCATTGGCGTAATGCTAATATGGCCTGGCGCTGGTGCGGTGCGGTGTTGCTGGAGGCTGAGAGGAGATTCCACAGGGTCAGGAGGTATCGCCAGATGCCGATGCTTGTTGAGGCGTTATGTAAGGGCGTTGACAAAAAGGAATTTGTTGCTTAAAGTTGGCCGGTCGTTACCCAGCCGCATTTGAAATTTCAACGACAAAAGGGACAAGCTCTTAGTGATACCTGAAAAAATGTTGTTACGAGAATTGCTGTGAAGATAGCGTACTTCTTCATATTTTGCTCCTCAATAAAACTATGTAAAGGCAAAGCTCTGTTCCAGTATCCCACTTGGGGCGGCAATCGCAAGGCCCCAGCGTGGTCGGCCGACAATCGGAGAAGGCTGGCATGGGGCATGTATGTGGCAGGAGGCTATTCGGTCGCCAGTCCTGATCGCTTCACAGGCGCCTGCTGCCAAGATTGCCGACGCCGTTCGCAAATCGGGAGCTATCACCATCGAGGCCTGGATCCAGCCTGTCAACACGACGCAAAGCGGGCCGGCAAGACCAACTGTGCTTTCAGTGCGCCGGATGCAGAGGACTGGGCGCTGCTACTTCAGAAACCTCAGGAATGCAAATAGACAAATGTGAAGTGAAAGGACAGGAACCACGAGCGGGTAC
The DNA here is from genome assembly GCA_016933985.1 of Sedimentisphaerales bacterium. Taxonomy (GTDB): domain Bacteria; phylum Planctomycetota; class Phycisphaerae; order Sedimentisphaerales; family Anaerobacaceae; genus JAFGCD01. The sequence continues at coordinate 15,673 of JAFGTU010000207.1, forward strand.
TCGGATAGGCCGCTGTCATCTTGCATAAGGCGTTCCTCGGTACGCTGCTTATGGAAGTCCGTTGAGGGCTTTTCGGGCTCTCTGCTTAGTAGGATTGTTCCTTGATTTCTCAACCACTGTTTGCAGCGCTTGCCGGCGCTGGTCCGTGGAGACTCCGCTGATATCTTTGGCGGCAATTTGGACCATGGCCGAATAGGCTTCCTCGGCGACCGCCTGGTCCTCAGCAAGCGTCGTCAGTAACTCCAGGGCACCGACACTCGGCACTTCTGCCAAAACAGCGATAGCCTGCCGCTGTTCTTCGGGCCGATTAATGTGGGATAACATGTCCTTGATATTGGCCACCTTTTGTTCGTTGCTGAGCTTCCTATTGCCCCGCATGTACTGGAGGTAACCGCGCAGACCCAGCACTTGATGGGGCATCTTCTCAGCCGATGTGGCCAACGTAAGCAGGGCTTGGCCTGCCTCGCTGTCATCAGGCCAGTTGTTCGGCCAATTCGATAGAATGCGGACGGCCTCATCTTGGACTTGCGGTTCAGCGCTCTCAACGGCCGATTTTACAGCCGCCAGCGCATCGGGTCCTCCGATGATGGCAAGTGCGCGCAGGCCGATGATATGGAGCTCGCTATCAGGGCTTTGTGTTAAGGGTTTCAGGTGCGGAATGCACTTGTCGCCGCAACGGCCACTGATTGCCAGCAGGGCCTTTCTGATTTCAGCCCGTTCACCGGAGTCTTTGGTGTTCTGAAGCATCTTGACGAGATCGGCAGCCTGTTGGTCCTGGCCGATAAAGCTGATTGTTTGTACGGCTGAACCGCGAATCCCGGCATGAGAATCCTTAAGGCTCGAAACGACCGCGGGAAGGGCTTGGCTGATTTGCCTCTGGCCGGCCAGCTCTATAAGGAGTTGTTTCAGCTTGCCTTTCGCTTGCGGCAGGCGGGCGAGCAGGTCGGCATCCACGTCTTTGCCGGGCAGTCTGACGAGCGTCTCGGTAGCTGCTTGTTTCAGCTCGTCGTCATCCTCGGTTGCCGCCTTCAGCAGGATGGGGACGCACGAGACATCGCCCAGGCGGATGAGGATGTTGATGGCCGTGATGCGCAGGTCCTTCTCGCCGCTCTGGGCTGCCTTTTGAACGGCAGGCAGAACAGCAGAGTCGCTGCGGTCCGCCAGGGCCAACAGCAACAGAGGACGCCGCTCCGGACTTAACTTGGCAAGTTCGGCGGCCAGTGCCTCGGTTACGTTACGACCGGGAAGCTCGCGAGCCGCGCGCAAGCCGACACCGAGCCTCTTTTTGTCTTCGGATCTCAACTGCTCGATCAAGAGGGGCAGACCGGCGGCCTTGCGGGCCAAAATAGCGCCGCGGATTGCCTCGAGGTGTCTCTGATCGGGCACATCCGCTTTGCGGACCGTGTCGTAGATATCGATGGCTTGCGCAGTGCTGTCCTGTGCCAGGAGTTGCTCGGCACATAGAATACAGCCTTCTGCCACCTCCGACCGAACGCCGGCCGGCGCATCGGCGAGGGATTTCGTCAGTGCCTTGGCTGCCTTCTCGCCGCCGATGTGCCCCAGCGCCACGGCGGCGGCTGATGCGACGGGAGCATCGGCATCATCGAGTTTTCGTATGAGGGGATCAACGGCCTGGACATCACGGCGCACTGCAATCGAGTTTATCACCCCAACAAGCAGCCGGCCCTGCAGCTTGCCCATCGCATCGCGCAGGGCGGTGTCGGCGGCGGCTCCCGGGATCGCTTCGAGCGCGATCCGCGCCCACGACGCCAGCTCTTTGTCCGCAAGCAGCGGGGCGAGGGCGGGGACGGCCTGCTCGCTGCC
>JAFGTU010000029.1 GCA_016933985.1 Sedimentisphaerales bacterium
CAACCGCAAGATTGGACGCCGCGGTGCAATCTTCAAAGTAGTCGCCTCGGTTCATTAGAAGGCAGCCATAGCCCATATCCGGGATGTAGATATCGAGCCTCCCGTCGCGATCGACATCGCCGATGGTCGGGCCCATTGAAGAGACCCCTTGTCCTCCTTCTCCGAAGGCCAGGCCCGAAGTCAGGGCATCGTTTCGAAACTTGCCGTTGCCGAGGTTTTTGTAATAGTAGTTTTCCATTCCATCGTTGGTGACGTAGATATCCAGGAGGCCGTCGTTGTTCAAATCGGCCACGGCGGCGCTCATCGCTCTGCCGTTCGCCTGATAGACGCCCGCCTCCTTGGCAACATCTGTGAATGTCCCGTCGCCGTTATTGCGGTAAAGAGCGTCGGGTTGTCCATTATAGCTCAGAGGCCCCGGGTATCCGGCGGCTGCATAATAGGACTTGAATTTTCCGCTGTCGTATTCAAGGTAATTTGCGACGTAAACATCGAGGTCGCCGTCGCCGTCAAAGTCGAACCATGGGGCTGAGAGACTCCAGCTTGGATTGTCCAGGCCTGAAGCTTTGGATATATCCGTAAAGGTTCCGTCGCCGTTGTTTCGATAGAAGACGTTCGGTCCGTAGTTGAGGACGTAGAAATCGAGGTCGCCGTCGTTGTCGAAGTCCGCCGCCGAGCATCCGACTCCGTAGCCTTTGTCGCCGACGCCCGCTTTTTCGGTGACGTCTGTAAATGTTCCGTCGCCGTTGTTTCGATACAATCGATTGATCAGTTTGCCCATAAGGTTTCGGCTGCGATTATCGCTGACTTCTTTGAGCCAGCATGGACAGGGGATATAGATATCGAGCCACCCGTCGCCGTCATAGTCGAAAAACATGGCTCCTGAGCCGGTTCCCTCGACGATATTGCTTAGATGCGAATCGCCGTACTGGACCTTCTCGATAATACCGGCCTGCCTGGTAACGTCGGTAAAGACGGGCAGATTGCCGGAAGCCGGCGCAACTGCCCCTGATTGCGATATAGCCAGCATTATGAGTAATTGTGGTATTTTCACTTTGTATTTCCTCCAACCTTGTCTTTCTCCGGGATCAGGTGTTCCGGGCGCAAGATATTTTCCCAAGCGGCTCCCAGGTCGATCCACTCGACGAAGGCTCGTTTCTCTCCTTCAGTCAGCGCGGCGGCCTGGGAAGGCGGCATTTTCCTGATGAGGGGGCTTTGCGAAGCGTCGCCGTCCCAGGACCTCGACGTATTTCTGCCGAAGATGTTCCAAATAAGGGGGCTTGTCCGGGCCTGTCCGGGGTGGACGTATTTTCCGCGGCCGGGCTTATCAGCGGGGGCGCTAAGATTTGCGTAGGCGCCGTTGGGAAGGCTGTTTACTCCTGATGTCGTGGCCGACGCTTCCGGGGCGAGACGAAGCGAGGCGCCGGGCCTGTTGTGACATCCGGCGCATTTGCCGGCTACGATCGGCATAATGTCGCGTCGAAAATCCACAGTTCGTCGTCGTTCCGGCGGCAAAGTCAATTTTACAGAAGGATGAGTCACGGCCTGGACCAAAAGGTTTTTGGGAGTAAGCTCGCCGTCTTCATGGCAGCCGATACATCCTCGCGGCTCACGGTTCCTTGCCCATATCCAAGCGCATTTCCGCAGGGCCATACCGTCGGCATCCAGGGTTTGCAGCTCGATGGGGGTGTTCGCGGGTATCTCAACGTTGAAGGAACCGTCCGGCTTTATGTCGATTTCGCCGAGGATACGTCTTTGGGCAAGCGGGGGGATTGCTGTCTTGGATTGGAGGGCATCAGAGGGCGGCGCGGGCGGGATTCCCTCTACAACGCGGAGCCTTTGGACAGTTCCTTTAGGTAATTTGAGGTCCGAGAGACCGACGTCGAGGCAATAAAGCCAGCCGTTAGGGTTTTCGATGTTGACGACGCTGGACCTTCCGTCCGGCTCGGGACGTGCGTATATCGACTTTGCCTGGATATCGTGGTAGGCGGGGTCGTCGAAGACAAGCTCAAACCGGCCGGTTGAAGGGTCGAGGCGTCCGACGGCATGGGTATCTGAGCCGTTCCTTCGAGAGACGAGGATTGCGCCATCAGGCAGAGGCGATGGCGAATGAAAAAGTCCGTCGCCTTCACGAGTGACGGATCGATAGGAGTGAAGAGGCCTGCGCAGGCGGACGGATCCGAGGGTTCCTGCTCCATCCCAGGGGAGTGTATCGGCCTCGACGAAGACCGCCAGGCCCTTTGACGTTGTGCACGGCATGTGTTTTATGCGCTTGCCCTCGTCGGTGGAAAAGGCTGCGAAGTCGGTGCCGTCGATATTGACGCCGAACAGAGCGACACGTCCGAGTGGTCCATGATTCAGACCGGACCGCTGCCAACCGGCAAAGAGCAATCGCCCATCGGATTGGATGAACGGGTCCATATCGCTTGAGAGGTTGTAAGTCAGCCTGCGAACAGCCGAGCCGTCGAGATTGCAGGCATACAAACTCGTCGCCGGCGAGCCGCCGCACTCGTTCATCGCGCCGGTGCAAGCCACAAACGTGAGATGATACTCCGGCTCAGAGGGCACGCCAATAGGCTTGAGAGTGTAAAGCGACGACTGGTAACCGGGGCTGCGGAAGTTTCCCTGTCCGCTCGTTACCTGCCGAAGGTTTGAACCGTCAATATCCATCTCGAAGATGTTCCAGTTGTCGGAGGCCTTCCTTTTGCCTGCGAAGACGATGCACGACCCATCGAATGAAATCTCGGGGTCGGAGGCGCTGTGGAAACCTTGACTGACAATCTTTGTGGATAGGTCCGGCTTCACGATAATGAGGCGTGCCCCGTCGCCGTAGTCGGCGTGCAACATTCCATCGGCTGGCGGGCCTTGTTTCTCCGAGGCGGCGCCGGCGGGAAGCTGCGTTACCACCATCGCATGCTCAAGAACGCAGTCTGAACGTGCTCCCGGCTCGACAGGGCTGCCTTGCACGGCAACAGCAGCGGCCAAAAGGATAAACGCAGAGAAGAGCATTATACAATCTGCCGATATTTCCTTATCGCACAGCGGCATAGACCTCCTGGTTTTGTCAAAGTGGGGTTCTTTTGTAGTGTTCCTCATCACTGCAATATCCGCCATACATTACAAAAAAATGGATTGAATCTTATAGGCCAACGGGCACAGCCAATACTTGCCGGGCTATTCATACACTTGCCCGGATAATATCGACTAATATCGTCCTTCAGGCTGAGGGCATTTAGCTGTTTTTGGCATTGGCTGTGCGATGGTATAGTACAAAGATTATACATATCAGCGAAACGAGCAGCAAGGTCGTGGAAGGCTGCGGCATCAGCCTTGAAACGGTGTATTTCAGCACTGCGGGAGTAGCTCTTGAAATACCTTCTCACATAACGCAGTGGTTCTCCGATTGAAAACATTATAGGACGCGTCGGTCGGCGGCAGTCGCCAAACTCTGGCGGCGGGCAGCAACGTCTCAGACTCCCAAGCGCAGCTCATCTGCCGGGTTCTCCCTCTGGTCCGGCCCGCATCGTCGGGCAGTATTGTCTCGACTACGAAGCGATCGCTTGGCCGGACGATAGCGGTAATGGCCTGGTTTGTGCCTATAGACGCAGAAAGTACACTGGAACTGACAGCCTCGGCTGGTGATGATGGTGACCATCGGATAGAGGGCATTGGGATTGAAGTAATTCTCGATTTTGAGAAACTTGTTATAGACCCGGCTTACAAAAGGCAGCTCATCGAGGTTCTCGATGTAAGGTCTTTTCGGAGTATGAACGAAGTGTGCGTTGTCTCTGAATACGAGGCCTTGGACGGTATGCAGATCATCGTTATTCTTCAATGCGGCAGCGAGGTCCCTAAACACCGCGATTCCAATAAGGGACTCAAAACTGATATTAGCCGAGAGGACTCTTTCTTCAATAACTCTTCGCTGGAATTGTCAAGGCTGCACCTGTATAATTACCTGTGTCGCTGAAGATTAGGCATGTTATGAGTAGTGGAAATGTGAACGAACAGCAGCCAAAAATTGATACTTAGGGAGACGACTAATGTGTATGCATTGCACTCGGCGCCAGCTTATCGGGGCAGGAGCCGTGAGCGGGATAGCGCTGGTGGCGGGTCCCTGGGCAGCCGCTGGCGACGACGCGTCGAGCCCCCCGCCCGCGCCCAATTCAAAAGTCCGGATCTGCGTGGTCATTGCCGGCAATCCTGCCGGTAGAAGTTGGGGTCTTTCCGAAGCGGATCTCGTGCCCTTGATGGAGCGTCTGGCCCAGGCCGAGAAAAACCTGAGCAACGTGGAGTTCGTCATCGGCCGGGCGAGCACCGCCGAACAGACCGCCCAGCTGCTGGACAAGGCAGGTCCGGATGCCCCGGTGCTTACAGTCAGCGCCGACATCTTTGGCCTGAGCAACTTCAATAATGACAACGCGGTGATACCCGCTGTTTTCAAACAGGGACGACCGGTGGCCGTCTTTCATATGCCGATAATCGGTGGGCACGACTGGTGTCTGGTGAATCCGTGGCGTGCCGAAGGACACGCGATCACCCTTTTCAACAGCAGCGACTACAACGAGTTGGAACGAGCTGCGTCATTACTCAGAGTAATCCCGCTGTTGCGGCGCAGCCGGGTGCTCGTCTCCCCGCCGTTCAAGGGGACGCCCGAGTCCTACGCGCCCGAAAAAGTGAAACAGCGCCTGGGGGTGGAAATGGTGCCCATCGCCGACGGTCGTTACGAC
>JAFGTU010000208.1 GCA_016933985.1 Sedimentisphaerales bacterium
CCCCAGAGAATACAGTTGGTCAGGTAAAGGGCTCCGCTGTGCACATAGATGCCTCCACCATACTCTGCGGCCTCATTGTCTGCGATGGTGCAATTGGTCAATACCAGATCATTAACATAAAGATCATCGGCGGCCAGGCCGCCTCCGTTCAGGACGGCCGAATTGTTCGCGATTACGCAGTTGCTCAGAGTCGGACATTCATGATGGATGTATATTCCCCCGCCCTCACTTCCGGCGAAGTTCCGGCTGAAGGTGCAACCTGTCAAAGTCGGCCTGCTATAAATGCTGTACATCCCGCCGCCCCTAAAGGCGGCCAAGTTGCCGGTGAAAGTGCAATTCTGCAGCATCGGGCTGCTGGACGAGCCATTGAACATGCCGCCGCCGAGATACCCGTAATCAAACTCGCCATTGGCGTTTCCGCCTGTAATCGCCAGGCCGTCGAGGACGGCAGTCTCGTCGATTGCGCCTCCACTGTAGATACTATATACAACATGGTAGCTGTTTTCTGCATTATTGCTGAATCCGTCATCGTCGCCGGCCAGGTCGCCGCTTAAAACCGTTTCATACAATTTGACGTTCCTGTCATCGGGATCGGCCGCACCAAGGCCGGCATATCCGCCCTTAATAGTCACTCCGTTGGCGGGATGAAACGCCGCGATACGGTCGCCCGGCACCATCCTGGAACCCTCATCGGGCCTGTAAATGCCCCGCGCCACGCGAATCTCCCAGATTTGAGGATTTGAGATTGCTATTTGCAGGGCGTCCTGCAGACAGTTGTAGGCCTTGACCCAGGTCATTCCATCGCCGGAACCGGTCGCATCGTCATCGACAAGCACTATCCCGGTTGTCGGTTCGTTGTCCTGTTCGCGGACGGTGACGCCGACCGGCCGCAACCCGCCGCCCTCGGCCCGGATCAGGGCTGCGCTATTGAGATAGTCCTGATCTTCGGCTGCCGAGACCGTGACTGTTTGAGGCATCCAGTAGTCTGTCGAATCAAAGAAGAGCGTATCGCCGGAGACTACGGTGATGTCCGCATCTCCCGATTCAAACACCACGGTAATCTCTACTCTTGTCTGCGGGTCCATCGCCAGGGATACGTCGAATGAGTTCGTCCCAGCCTCGGGGACAGTCAGCGACTCTGTGCCGAGCAATATGGCCTGGTTTTCCCCCTCAAAAGCGCCTATATCAACTACACCATCGGTTATACGCGTGCTGCCGTCGAGGTCGCTAACCAGACCGTCCGGGACAGAGGCGTTGTCGCCTGCATTCAAACACGTTGAGCCGGGCAGAAGCCGGGGATTATCGTCGATAGTGCCGAAGACGTTGTCGGCGCCGTCGGCATCGGCCAGCAGCGGATCGGCACCCGTGTTGCCGATCCCGCCAAGGTCCCCGTTCCAGCCCTGGATGCAGCAGAAATTGACTTTGATAATAGGCTTCCAGCCACCGATCTGTGCAGATTGACCGGCCCCGTTTTCATCCCAGTTCCCCCAGAATATGCAGTTGGTTACAATTGCGTCGCCATTAGAAACGGAGACAGCTCCAGCATCACCGTACCCGGCAGAGTTTCCGCAAAAAGTGCAGTTAATCAGCGTCATATCGCCGTAGCCATGGATTGCACCGCCCGCCTCTGAGGTAAGGTTGCCCGTGAAGGAACAGTTGATGAATCTCACAGCTTCTCCGCCGTCGTGGTCCACCGCGCCGCCGATGCCGCTGCCGGGTCTGCCGGCACAGTTGGACGTGAATCTGCAGTTTGTAGCGACAAGTGCGCTGCGGTAGCGATTCCAGATAGCGCCGCCGTAAGCCGTTGCCCAGTTCCCTGTGAAGGTGCAATTGACCAATGTCGCTCCGTCGCCGCTATTGCACATACCGCCGCCGCCGCAATATGGATAAGAGCCGTCGGCGTAACCGGCCTTAATCGTAAAGCCGTCCAGAACCGCTGTTTCATCCGTGTCGCCGGCCGTGACCACATTGTAGCTGTTCTCCGCTCGGGTACGTTCCGTTACATACTCTACAGGTAAGGCCTTGGCAAAATCATTCCCAAGCAAGTCGCCGCTGAGAACAGTCTCAAACTCCCGAACATCGCGCGCATCAGGGTCCGGTTCTCCATATCCGGCATAGCCTCCGTAAATGGCTACTCCGCTGATGAGTTGAAAGGTAGCTTCCCGGTCGCCCGGTGTATTGCCTCCCCCCTGATCCGGTGCGTAAACCCCCTGAGCCACCCGAATCTCGTCGCCTTCCGAGGCCGCCCCCAGAGCATCCTGCAGACGGTTGTAAGCATTTGCCCAGCTTGAGCCGTCAATAGCACCGGCCGCGTCGCCATCGACGTAGATGATCTGCCCTGCAAGAGTCGTGCCCGCCAAGACCGGCAGAAACATCGATATCAGCAGACAAGTCCACAATTGAGCTGCACTTATCACCATCCGATCCTTCCCACAGCCCGCCGCAGAGACCCAATGGCTCCACGAGTATAGCCACCACGGATTATTATCGGCCGGCCAGCGCAAAGGTGTGAGCACGAAGTCCTCGAAGTCGGCCGCAAAATCGCCATTTATATCCCCTGCATATGCGGTTGGACGGGCCTCTTGGCCGGGCTGTGACCCGCCGGCCGCCAAGGCCCTAAAGCACCTGCTACCTATTTCTTATTCGTCCACACACCCCTTAATGATGCGCCGCGGACGTCAAAAGTAACGCTTTTTCCTGCAAGATTCGCGCAAAATTACAAAAGATGGGTTCATCTGGATAATGCGTAATCCTTCATGACCCACCCTTGGCCTTTTCTCATTCTTTACACGCCTCAACTTCGGAGCCTTTTGTATGAGATCTGTCTCTCCGAAGTGAATGACATGGGAATTGTGTCTCGCAAATCTTTTGCTGACAAGGGCTTGGGCAATGGGCGGTACTGGACTTGAACCAGTGACCTCCTGCGTGTCGAGCAGGCGCTCTAGCCAACTGAGCTAACCGCCCTTCCGAGCGTTATACTGCAGTATCGCTCAAAAGGATTGAAGAGTCAAGGCTCTTAGTCGAGATTTCTTCTTATTACCGCTGCTGCAGATAGTTTCTCTTCTGTGCCGCCTGCTGTAACCGTCAAGGCAATCTGGACGCTTCTTACCTTGGTCACTGCGCCTTCGACGACAATGTCCTTTGTGAAGGTTGCGGCCTTGACGTTTTCGCATAACCTATAGTCAGGGTCCGTTGTGTCGCCGTTTGTGACCAAGTACAGAGTCTTGGCCGTGCCGTCGTATCGATATGTCAGGTCTTTACCGTCGGCCGTTATCATCGTGCACTCGTTGGTCGCGGAATTGGGATCGACGGCGGTCGCCGTGCGAAGCTGGCTTGTTATGCGGAACAGGGCCTGCCTGGCGCCGTTGATGGCCCTGTAAATCTCTTCGTTCTCGCGGTAGTTAATGACCGAAGCGTTGAACGCCACTGCTACGGCGGCGAGCAGCATCGCCGTGATCGCCAGGGCAACAAGCAGCTCAACAAGGGTGAAGCCCGACCTGATCGGATGTCGTATTTCGTATGTCGCATGTCGCATGGTTATTTCCGTAATCGGCGGTTTTTGACTTCTCTGATTACTTCGCGTTCTGTCGAGTTCCGTTCTTCCTTCTTGGCTCTTAACTCCCGCCCTCGCGAAAATGGCAGAGGGTTCAATTCCGCTTTCTTGGGCGCCGTTAGTACCGCGCCCTGATCCAGCTCGCCGAACTGATTTCCGTGGAGTTCATCAGCACACTTGCGGTCACACGGACAAATGCCGTGCTGTGGTCGGCTGCCAGCAGAGCGAAATTAGAGGCGCTTACGTTCTCAACGGTTATCTGCTGCGTAAAGGCGGTGAAATCCGTCAATGTTGTTCTATGGGCGCTGATCGGCGGAGAGAAAACCGCACCGTCGAAATCGTCGAGGTCATCGTAGGCCGCCACTGTCGCCTCCTCGGGGCCGAAGGTCGTCGTCTCTGTCTGCGGGTCGATCACCGCCAGCGTGGCGGTAAGCTCTTTGATCTGCTCAAGAAGAAACTCCGCCGTCGAAAGGTCTGTGCCGGCGCCGTTGGCCCTGGTAAAGGCCGCATTCGCCCCGAGAAGAGCTGCTATCGCCAAACCGACAAGCAGTATCGCAAATAGCACTTCAACAAGCGAAAAACCGTTGCTTTTCATCTTTCCCTACCCCATTCGGCAACCTAAGTTTGTCCTGCAATTCCTTTGCTACTCTGCGAAGCAGCAGGTTGTTTCGCCACGTAGCACGAGCTATTTCCCCATAACCAGGCTCGACATCTTGAAGATCGGCAGGATGATGCTCATGGCGATGAATCCGACCAGAACGCCCATGACACAAATCATAATCGGCTCAATCATGGACGTCACGGTCTTGATCACTGTCTTGAGCTCTCTTGCGTAATAGTTGGATACATCTCGCAAGACGTCCCCCATTGTGCCGGATTCTTCCCCGCTGCGTATCATCTGCACCACGTTGCCCGGCATCAGATTGTACTGACCCAGGCTCGATGCGATCTTCTTACCCTGCTTTACTTCCTGGTGCACCCCGAGCCACATCCTCTTGTACAAGACGTTCCCGGCGATTTGCGCGGTAATCGAAATCGTGCTGAGGATCGGAACGCCTGAGCGTATCAGAACTCCCATTGTGTGCAGGCTTCTGGTAATGTAAAGACTTCGACACAGCGTCTTAATCAGCGGCAGCGACAGCTTTGTCTTGTCCCACCACAGTCGCCCCGCCGTAGTCCCGATGAAATACCAAAACGACCAAAGAGCCGCTCCTACGCCCGGAACGATGAAATACCAATAGCCTCTCAGAAACGCACTGCTGGCCATGAGAATCTTAGTGGGTCTGGGAAGCAAATGTTCTTTCCCTGCAAATATCGCGGTGAACCTCGGCAGCACGAAACACAACAGGAAAACCGTTACTGTAACGGCCATAACCGCTATTATGACCGGATACACCATCGCCCCTTTGACCTGAGATCGCGTCTCGGCCTCGGAGTCGAGGTACTCGGCCAGTTTCTGGAGCATTGAGCTGAGCGAGCCGGAGACCTCCGCCGCCGCTACCATATTGACATATAGATTGTTGAATATCTCTGGGTGCTCCGTCAGGGCCTGCGAGAAGCTCTGACCGGCTTCAATCCGGTTTTTCAGATCCGTTATTATGGCCTTGAATTTCAGATTTGTAACCTGGCCAGCTATCGACTCAAGAGATTCCTGAAGGCTTATCCCGGCCCGTATCATCACGGCAAGCTGGTTCGTGAAGTTGAGGATGTCTTTTCTGCCGGGTCCCAGCTCGACCCTGAAATTCTTGACTCTATCCCACCCGCCCGGCTTGCCCGCCGACCGAGTTGTCTCCGACGATGAGCCAGACTCCACGGTTGCCTGCCGCGCCTGCCGAGACTCTTGCTGCCGATGCGGCCTTTCGGCAACGGCAACACCTGCATTGTTGTCTGGATGTTCTTCGAACATATTATCACGCCTTATGAATTAGCCGTTACTACGTCGGGCGACTGCACTATTTCAATTTCATCCATGGGAACGAGCGTCTTTTCCATCTTGCCCGGATTGCACGAGCGGTTTATCGCCTCTTCTCTGTCTATATAGCCCTTGGAGTACATATCCGCGATGCTGTGATCGAGGTTTTGCATCCCGAGCCGTCTTGAGGTTTCTATGATGTTTGGAATTTCGTAAATTCTGTTTTCACGAATGCAGTTTCTTGCCGCCGATGTGCACAGCAGGATTTCCGTGGCGGGCACCATGCCGGGCTCGTCTATCCTTTTGAAAAGAGTTTGAGAAACCACGGCCTGAAGCGTGTTTGCCACCATGCTCCGTATCTGATTCTGCTGGGCGGCGGGGTAGATGTCGATGATTCGATCCACGGTCTGAGAGGCGTTAACGGTGTGCAGAGTGCTGAAGACAAGGTGCCCAGTTTCCGCCGCCGTAATCGTGAAACTTGTTGTCTCGAGGTCTCTCATTTCGCCGACCATGATGATATCAGGGTCTTGCCGCAGAACGTGCTTGAGCCCCGACCCAAACGAGGGGCAATCGGAGCCGATTTCCCGCTGCTCTATCATGCTGTTGTCATTATCGATCATGTACTCGATCGGGTCTTCGAGGGTGATGATGCGCTTTCTGTACTTGCGGTTTATGGCCCCGAGCATCGCCGCCAACGTCGTGCTCTTGCCCGAGCCCGTATGCCCCGTTACAAGAACAAGCCCTCTGGGAAGATTTATCAGCTCCTTGACGATCGGAGGCAGGTGCAAATCGTCAATATCGAGGACCTGGTTCGCTATAACCCTGAAAGATATCGCTATTGTGTCTTTCTGAACGTGCGCGTTGACACGAAATCGCGTCCCATCGTCGATGCTCGTTGAGAAATCCAGGTCCTTTATTTCGAGGTATTTCTTGAACCTTTCCGGACCGACCATGGAGACAACCATTTCTTTGGCGTCTTCATTTGATACGGCCGGCAGGTCCAGATCGATCAGCTCGGTGTTCTTTCGCAATACCGGAGCCATGCCAACATTGATGTGTACGTCACTGGCCCCGTTTTCTATGGCCGTTGCCAATATCGCTCTTATGTCAATCATTTCACGAACCCTTCGACAGACTCATCTTTTCTCTTTATTGTCTCTCATTCGATATTCTCGACGAACGCTTCGGCTTCGTTTCTCCCGTAAACCTCTGTCACTCTGAGAACTTCTTCGAGGGTAGTCAGGCCCTGCTTGACCTTTATCATCCCGTCGTCGAAAAGGCTTTTGCATCCGCTTTCGTGAAAGACCTTTCTCATATTGCTGACCGACGGATCTTCGCTGATCAGATCTCTGAAAGTATCATCGATGACCAGGAACTCGTAGATTCCCACCCTTCCGAGATATCCCGACCCCCTGCACTGGTCGCATCCTCTGCCGTGCACGAGCTCTTGAGCCGGCAGGCCTGTCTTCTCGACATACCTGCGCATCTGTTTGGCGACTTCATAGGGCTCCTTGCAATGCGGGCAGATTCTTCTAACCAGGCGCTGTGCAAGCACCCCGTTGAGCGATGCCGCGATGAGATATGCCTCGATCCCGATATTTACAAGCCTCGTTATACTGCTTGCCGCGTCGTTGGTGTGCAGAGTTGACAGTACCAAATGCCCCGTTAGGGCCGCCTGTACTGCTATACGGGCCGTCTCGTTGTCGCGTATCTCGCCGACCATAATAACGTCCGGGTCCTGACGCAGCAGACTGCGAAGAGCCGCCGCGAACGTCAATCCTATCTTTTCGTTCGCCTGGACCTGGTTGCAAAAATCAAGCTCATATTCCACTGGGTCTTCGACCGTTGAAATATTCAGCTTATCGCCGTCCATCTGCGACAGCGCGGTGTAAAGGGTCGTGCTCTTTCCCGACCCTGTCGGCCCCGTAACCAGCATGATGCCGTGCGGCATCGCAACCTGCTCGGCAAAAGTCGCCATTGCGTCAGGTTCCATCCCCAACTGATCCAGGCCGCGCAAAATCGACTTGCTGTCCAACACGCGAATAACAACTTTTTCTCCGTGGCTCGTCGGCAGCGTCGAGACCCTCAGATCGATCTCCCTGCCGCCCACGATCACCGAAATCTTCCCGTCCTGGGGCAAACGACGCTCCGAAATATCCAGATTCGCCATAATCTTGATGCGAGAGACGATGGCCGGGTGCATCTTCAGAGGAGACTGCATCATCTCGAAGAGCACCCCGTCTATTCGATATCGCGTCCTCATCGACTTGCTCTTCGGCTCGATATGAATATCGCTGGCCCCTTCGCGTATCGCGTTGCTTATCACGTAATTCACGAATTTAATCACGGGCGACTGACCAGCCATCCTTTCCAGGTCTTCGGATTCCTCCTCTTCATCCTGCACCACCTCAACGTCGGTCATATCGCTGATGATCTCGTCCAGGCTGTAATCGACTTTCTCAACCTGTTGCAACGAATCGCATACAGCCTCAATGTCTTCCCGGCTGCAGACTACGGCTCTGACATCCATCTGTGTCTGCCTTTTCACGTCCTCTATCGCAAAAACATTCGCCGGCTCGCTCGTTGCGACAATCAGCACGCCCTCTTCCTTCGCTATGGGGCAAACATAGGAGTCTCGTATGTAGTCAATATCGAGCATCTCGAAGGCCTTTGGATCCACGTCATCGGCCGTTATATGCCGAAACTCCATATCATAGAGCTGCGCCTTGGCCGCGAGGATATCGCCCATCCCAAGCCGGCAGGTCTCCGCCGCCAGATCGCCGCCGTCTCGCGATGGGTTCGCCTTCTGGCGACTGCGTATCTCCGCCTGCTGACGCTCGGTTATTTTGCCCATGTCCAGCAGAACATCGACTATGTCATAGACGTGCGACTCGCTGGCCTTGTCCGGGGAATACAGGTCGCTCAGACCCTGAACATCCTGGTCCGCAGAAACCGCGTTCCCGCTCCACAGAGGCTGCAACGCCCGGCTTGACGCCGAAAAATCGCTTTTATTTCCAAATCCAAAAGGTAGTCTCATTCTTCCGTCAGCTTTAAAATTATTTCCACTTTTTCGCCGGCGCCTGCCGAATTAGAGGCGCCGCCCTGCGGGTTCCACAACAGCTTTACGAAATTGCCCGCCACTTGAGTTATAGTGAAATCCTCGATCGAATCGCCCTCGTAAAAGAACCTGCCGTCTATCATGCACGAGTTTTTGCCCTCCGACTGCATGATCGTAAGCAGGTTCAGCTTGTCCGCCTGTTCTTGCGCCTTCTGACGGCGAATGGCCTGACGGTCAACCTGCTCGAACGCGCCAGCTTCCTTGGCCGGGCCGACAACGCACGTCTCAAGCTCAAACGGATTCTTCACAAGCTCGTTCACATCCACCTGCGGAACATCGGAAAATTCATTAAACTTCCCAACCAGGTCATCCATTGTGCCGAATATTTCGGTTTTTGCGCCGGTGATTCTTGCGATCGCCTGTTCAATATCGCTTGAGTTGGCGTCGTTAGAGGCCGCGCCGGCAAACTGTGGAGTGGTCTTCTTAACCATGAACCAGATGCAGACCAGACCTGCAGCCAGCAGGACTGCGAGCGCCACGGTGCTCCTTCGAACCCCCCCGGGCGTCGTCGATACCGCGATGAAATCCTGATCACATTCCTGCGATCCCTCGGACGTTTTACCCGCGCTGGCGTTCTTCTCGGCGGGTAAGTCGTCAAAGCCTTGCTCTCGTAAAAATGACAACATAGTCAGGCCCCATCAAAAAAGTATCATTTTCGTATTATCAAGCAATTCGACCACTCAATGCCGAATATGCAAAACTGCGTCCGAACGTCAGCCCGTCTCATGCTGGAAGAATATACTCACTACAAAATCAGCGGTAATCCTGCCCTCGTCTTTGGCCTCCTTCTTGATTTGAAGCTCGCGTATCTTCATTATTCGCGGCAGCTTCTCCGTCTCGAGAAGGAACGAATAGAACGCCTTGAAATTTCCATCCAGCTCCATTTTCAGAGGCTGTTCTATGTACCCGCCGTTGTCCTTGCTCGCAAGGGTACGTATTGTCTTGGGCGTAAGCCCTTCCTTCTGAGCAATCACGGTAACCTGCTCGAGCACTTCGTGAATCTTGCTCTTCGGCGGCAGTCTGCTCTCGAAGAAAGAGATGGCCTCTTCCAGTTGTTCGAGTTGTTTTGTAAGGTCCTCCGCCGCCGCCGTTGCCTTCTCATATTCACCCAGCTTGACGATCTTCATATCAACACGCGACTTCACCTCGGCCAGGTTCCTGTTGGCCGGCTTGATCATGCACTGATACCCGACAACCACCAGCCCGATAACCAATGCGAAGAATACAGCTTTTCGTAATCCGCCCGTCATAATTTCGCCCTCAACTTATCGTTCGTTGACTTCTTCACTTTCCTCATCCGCCAACCTGAATTCGCGCCTGTCAGAATCTATATATCGACTCCTCGGCCCCGGTGCGGATAAGATCAACATCTTCAGCGGTCAGATGAATCTCCTTGCCGAGCGTCGCCCGGAGCTTGAACTGCCTGAATATCGTGTCCTCCACCTTGTACTCCTTTGATTCCACCAGCGCAACGTTGTCCAGCAGTTGCGACATGCTCAGACGCTCGATATACGCCGCCACCTGCAGGTCGCTCGGCGCCATGCCGCCGATGTCAATTTGCGTCTCCAGAGTATTTTCCTGAGAGAGCCGAGCCTGCGGCTGTTCTGCCGTTTTGGATTGAGCCGCCTGGTATTTGCTTGTCGCCGCCGCAGTAGTGCTCCCGCCCTTGGGCTGCTTCTGAATCAGGTTCAAATCCAGAAGCGAAACCCCCGCAGGCAGACTGTTCGTCAGCGACGCCAGAACTACACTCCTCGGCACCGGCTCCAGCAGCTCCGCAGTCGTAAGCGCCGTCTTCATCATGGCCTTGCGCCTGCTCTGCAGCTCCTCGTACTGCTTTATCGACTTCTGCACGCTGGTCAGCCTGCCGTTGATAACACTCTCCTGATCCCGGCACGCTCGCTGACGTATCTTTATGAACCCGAACGAGCCCCCGAGCGCCGCCATTACCAATGCAAGAAGCACAAGACACATCACATTGGTCCGGCGAGACTCACCGCTTTGAACATAATCATCAGGTACGAAGTTTATGTTGAGCATCTTAAACCTGCCTCCGAAACAATACTCGGCCTATTATTCTTTCTTTCACTAATCCCGGCATCGCCGCTTGGATCTCTGCGCAGCGCCATGAATTTCCACAACCACTACGACAAACTAAGCCCGAATGCCGTCGCCCAGTTAAGCTGTTGCTTCCGTAAAGACGCTTCCTGCGAAGACTCCGACCTCCTGTCAATTCCCAGGCGATAAGGCTCTTCAATCTCCACCGCAGCCAGACAATCGCCGGTCTGCGCCGGTATTTCGAGCTGCTTGGCAATCGCAGCACAGATGTCCCTGTCAACCGCCCGGCCTGTGAGGAAGATCACACGCTCTATCTGAGCGTTTCGATGTATTGAGCTGAACTGCCGTCGGCAGCCCGTCAACTCCAGAACCAGCCTGCTCACCGCCTCGGCGTCCAACTGCCCGGCGCCTATCCAAATCGACCGCGCAAACAACAGATTCTTATGACGACAGATTACAATGTTGGTCCTGTCCTGCTCGATGCAGATCAGCATTACCACCGCTTCAAGGTCCGATTTGCGCCTCCCGAAAAAGCGAGTGTAGCAGTTCACCAGCGCCAGCGGCCAGACAGCGATAGTCTTTATGTGAAGATTCGCCTCCTCGTATATCGCAAGATGCCTCTCGATGGTCTTTCGCTCAGTCGCCATTACGAGCACATTGTCCTCGTCGGTGCGGATGCACTTTATCATCAGGTTCTCTCTTGCAGCCTCGAACGGCAGCCGCGACTTTATCTTGGCGAACACCAGCTCGTCCAGCTTCTCGTCGCTCGCTTTCGATACCCGCACGTGGTCGATGAACAAGTCTCCGGGAGGAATTGAAGCGGCGATATCCTTGCCGCGAAAGTCGCCGTTGGCCGTCAGAACGCGCATTGTCTGGATCGCCCAACGCTGCCAG
>JAFGTU010000030.1 GCA_016933985.1 Sedimentisphaerales bacterium
AGCAAAAAGAAAGAAGAGGCTGCTACTCCAGAATACTACCTTAAAGACCTAACATCCTGGTCCAAACAACCGGGAGTACCTCAAAGATCTGATGGCCGAAGACAAGAGTCATAAGAAGGTCAAGAAGGGGGGCTGGCAACTCACGGTTCAGGGATTACACGCGGCTCATATTTTTTTAGTGGCGTGGGAAGGTTCTGGCTGTGCGCGCAGTTTTCTGTTATGTTCTATTGGGTGCATTGATTACTCGTTTTGCAGTATTGTTTACGGCCGGTGGGCTGGCGGGGCGTTTGCAGATGAAAAAAAAGAAAAGGAAGCAGAAAAAGGCTGGTAAGAAGCGGGCTGCGGCGAGCCAGGAGGAATTGCACGGTCGCTGCAGTGAGATAGCGGACTTGACGGATGCCTTCTGTGATGTGCACCTGAACGTCGAGTACCGCGAGCTTTGCTGGGACGTGATAGACGCCCTGCTGGATATCGGTTTTCCGCTGGATCAGGGCAATGCGGCGAGCTGGGCCGCGGGCATCGTGCATGCGCTGGGGTGGGTGAATTTCCTGCACGATCCATCGACGTCCCCGCACAAGACGCCTGGCGAGGTGGCGGAGGGATTCGCGATTTCGCAGGGGACAATGACGGCAAAATCGAAGGAGATCCGCGATGCCCTGGATATGATTCCGCTGGACCCGGAGTGGTGCATTTCGGCGATGCTGGAGGATAACCCGCTGGTTTGGATTGTGGATGTGGACGGGCTGATGGTTGATATTCGCATGATGCCGCGAGAGGCCCAGGAAGAGGCGTATCTGCTGGGACTGATACCTTACATCCCGGCCGACAGGCAAGAAACGCCGTCGAAATTGGAGCCCGGCACAGGCGCGACGATTTTATCATTTCCTTCCCATCAGAATGAGGCTGCCGATACGGAAGTGATTGACGAGCCAACGGATAATACGCCCGGCCTGTTTGATGGTTTGGAGTAATGAGGAGTATCGAATGAGTGACGGCGAGGCCGCACATAACGAATCGAACGGCGAGCAACGAGCGGCGAGCGGCGCATCGGTTGCGTGGTGGCATTTGCATCGGCGTCTTTATGACTGGGTTATTCATTTTGCGGACACGCCGCACGGCGAGCGTGCATTGTTTGGGCTTAGCTTTGCCGAATCGAGTTTCTTCCCCGTTCCGCCGGATGTGCTGCTGATCGGGCTTGCCATCGGCGCGCCGAAGAAATGGTTGCGGTTCGCCCTGTTCTGCTCAATCGCTTCGGTTCTGGGCGGCGTATTGGGGTATTGCATTGGGATGTTCCTTTGGTCGGCGATAGGGCCGTGGGCTTATGCTCACCTCGGCGGGATAGGATTGACGGAGGCAAACTTCTTGAAATTCCAGGGGTGGTACGAAAGGTACGATTTCTGGATAGTCTTCACTTGCGGCTTTACCCCGCTTCCTTACAAGGTGTGCACGATCTCTGCGGGGGTGGCGGCGATCAGCTTCCCCGGCTTTCTTATTGCATCGACGCTGAGCCGGTCTGCGAGGTTCTTCCTTGTGGCCGGTCTGATCGGGTGGAAGGGCGAGAGAATCAGGCCTGTGATTGAGAAGTATTTCAACTGGTTTGCGCTTGGATTTATGGCGGCGCTGATCGGCGGATTCCTTTTGATAAAATGGCTGCATTGAGCGCTGGTCCAGGGTAAAGGCGGGCTATTATGAATGATAAGCAGAAACGGACGCTTCTGAAAGTTGCGAAAGATACCGTCGAGGCCGTAGTCAATAGGCGTGCGGCGACGTCGGCGACGTCGGACGATCCGGAGCTTAATGCGCACTGCGGGTGCTTTGTTACGCTGAAGAACAATGAGCGGCTGCGGGGCTGCATCGGAAATTTCACTTCCGAGGGGCCGTTGATTGGATTGGTCGGCGAGATGGCTAAGGCCTCGGCGACGAGCGACCCGCGTTTCTTTGGCGACCGCGTGACACCTCGCGAGCTGAAACAGCTTGATATTGAGATATCGGTCCTCTCGCCATTGGAACGGACGGACGACCCGCTGAGCCTGCGTTTGGGGGTGGACGGCATCTACATCAAGAAGGGCCTTGCATCTGGGTGCTTCCTCCCGCAGGTGGCCACGGAGACGGGCTGGAGCAAGGAGGAGTTTCTCTCGTACTGCTGCTCGCACAAGGCGGGATTAGCCGACGACGCCTGGAGGGACCCGCAGACGGAGGTCTATCTCTTCAGCGCTGAGGTATTCGGCTCGCCCTGGATCGGGATATAAAGAGCGGGGGAAGAAAAACGCCACGGTGCCAGCGGCGACTAACCGGGGGAATTGAAAATAGGGGGCAGGCGGGATACCTGGCGGGTTCTATGCCGTTGATGGCCGGGAGCAGCGGGGAAGGGATAGCGGAAGGATTAAGTCTGCAAGCCGAAGCCGGTCCCCACGAGCTTACCGCCGTCGAGAAGAAGCCGCTCATCGCCGAGCCGGGAACCGGTGGATGGGAAGAAACTGCTTGACTGGCTTGCGGAAATATGGTTTGATCCGAAAGCACGAGGGGATAGAGGCCGACGGCTGGCTGAAGTTGTTCCAGTCGTTAAACGAGTTGTGAAAGCGCTTTGTCAAGCTGGGCTGCCGCGAGTTATGACTCAAGTGCGAGGTGTGAACTATGGCTTTAATTGTGAACGGTGAGAGAATAGAAGATTCCGTTATAGAGCGGGAAGCAGAGCGTATGAGGCCCGACTATGAGCGCGTCTTTGCCGACCAAAGCGCCGAAGAGCGGGAAGCTCAACTGCTTGATTGGTCGAAAGAAAACGTCGTTGAGAGGGTTCTGATCAATCAGGAGGCCCGCAAGAACGGAGCGGAAATCCCAAAGGAGGTTATCGACTCAGCTATGGCCAACCTCAAGGAGCAGTATGCCGACGAAAAACAGCTTTACAAAGACTTCGGCGTCGAGGACGACACGAAGATTAGAGAAGATATCGAGCTGCAGTTGCGCGTCCGGCGGACAATGGAGGATGTATGCAGGGATCTGCCAAAGCCCTCGAAGGAGGCCGTCGAGCAATACTATGACGAGAATAGGGAGCAATTCATGCACGGCGAGCGGGCCAGAGTGGCTCATATAGTCAAGTACGTGAACTGGCAGACGGACGAAGATTCGGCATACCAGGCCATAAGCGAGGCACACGCCGAGTTGAAAGGAGGAGCGTCTTTTGAAGTTGTAGTTGATAAGCACACGGACTGCTCCGACAACGGCGGGGATTTGGGATATGTGATGATGGGCCAGATGGTGGAGGAGTTCGAGGATGTGGTTTTTAACTTGGGTGTGGGCGAAGTTAGTGACATTTTCCGCACTCGGTTCGGATTTCATATCGCGAAGGTGTATGCCAGAGAGCCAGCTACGGCAGCAGAATTGAAAGAGGTAAAGGCTCAAATAGTCGAGACCCTTCAAGACCACGCCCGTGAAGAAGCCATAAATAAGTTCATCGATGCGCTGAAGAGCAAGGCTAAGATCGAAGAGGCGTAAACGCTGTTCTTATGTCGGCGGTCTTCGGAACATGGACCTTATCGGCCTGTCAGAAATTCCCTGAAAAGTCGTAACCTTGATTTGTCCGGTGATGGTTTATCTATTAGACTTTACTTGAGGTTGGGCGATTAAAGCGGGCCCAAGCCAGACTGATACGAATGGCGGCCTGATAATTTACGCAGACAGCTCAGCCGTAGAATCCTGCCAAGTGAGGTTAAAAAAGACAGCGAACCGCGCGGGGCAGGAGAAAACAATGGGTTCTTGGCGATATTGTGGGGGTCTAGCCGAGACCTATAAGGGGAAATATAAGTTTCTTTCCGAGTTGGCCTCTGCGTGCTTGATGCGCGCAGAGGTTTTTTTTCGAGAATTCGTCCCGGCGTCAAACCTACGAGTTCTTCTTAGTTTATTGCCATTAGTGTTTGTACAGCCACAGATTAGAACGAATCGTTAACCAAAATCTTGCAGCCTTCGATGATCATTGTTTGTTGGCACACAGAAATTTCTTTTGACGTACAATATATTGGTCTTAGAATAAGGTGAAGTCTATATATAGTGCTTTTGCTGAGCTTCGAGGCATATATCTCGCGGTTTGCCTGGCGTGGGAGCTTAGGCCAGATGGCCCAGGCGGGGCGAGATACAAGGTGCGAAATGAAATGCCCTTTTTGTAAGGAAGACCGGGATAGAGTGCTTGATTCGCGTTCAAGTGACGGCGGCAGAGTAATCAGGCGGCGGCGCCAGTGCCTAGCATGCAAGCGGCGCTTCACAACCTATGAGAAAACAGGAGAAAGCTCCAAGCTCTACGTTGTAAAGAAGGACGGGTCGCGCGTGCCTTACGACAGGGACAAGATCGTAGCCGGGTCGCAGAAGGCTTGCTACAAGAGGCCTGTCTCGGCGGAGCAGATTCAGCAAATAGCAGACAAAGTTGAGGAAAAGATATTCAAGAGCTTCGACAAGGAGGTGGCTTCGGCTTTCATCGGAGAAAGCGTAATGGAACAGCTCAGCAAGGTTGACAAGGTGGCTTATATTCGTTTTGCGAGTGTCTATCGTGATTTTAGAGATGCCGGGGAGCTGATGAAAGAGGTTGCCGAGGTGCTCGACAAGGCTGAGCCTGCAGGACAACCGACGCTGTTCGAGGGTTAGCGGCTCAGAGTGAAAAATCAATAGAATGAATCGCCCGCTTCAGTCCAAAGAGGCCGGAGGCGGGCGTCGGATAGTTTGGTTTTATGTTTAACTTTTTTCGCCGGGACCAAAGAGGACTCGATGCAGATGCAACTTAAGGTCAGAAAAGAAAACGGCAGCATCGAAGAATATCTGCACACCAAAGTGATGGGGACCATCAGCAACGCCCTTGCAAGCGTGGGCGAGGCGGATATCTTTGTTGCAGAGCAGCTTGCGGAGGTGGTGACCTATTATCTCTACCAGCAGCAAAAGGGTAGGAGTGTAAACAGCGGCGAAATATTCTCGATAATCAAGGCCGTGCTGAGCGCGACAGGCCACGAGGATGCTGCAGTCGCCTTGAACGAATATCATTTCGAGCGGCGGGTCAAGCGTTCTCGGGTGCAGGTTGTCTCTATCAACGTTCAGGAACTGACGGATGCCAAGCTGCTTGCCAGGGGCGAGGATCTGGACGGAAAATGCCGATGGGACAAATCGGTAATAGTGCGGAGCCTGGCGACGAAGCACGACATTCCTGAGCAAACGGCTCGGGCTATTGCATCTATGGTCGAAGAGAAGATCTTCCGTATGGGCATGACACTTATACCCGCCAGCTTGATTAAGCAGCTTGTTCTGGGCGATGCGGCAGCCGTGCTGCGGGCGCAAGAGCAGCTTCAAGCCGTTTGACCTGGGCTCTTCGTTCAGGTATATTCAATGCCGTTTCAAATATATCAGCCCAACTTTCGAGTCTTGTCATTCCGGGCTTGACCCGGAATCCAATGAAGATCGGGTCTGGATTCTCGCTTTCGCAGGAATGACGGAAAGCAACATCTTCTTTTTGGAAACGGCACTCAACAGTGAAAGACTCCCTTGATTACGGCTACAGCAGGGCTATTTTGATGCCTTATTCTCGAGCAGTGTTTTAGTACGGCTGAGGATTTTCTCGGGAGGTTCTTGCTCTTCGATGTCGAGCCAGTTGACGTTGTGAAAGGTCTTGAACCATGTCCGCTGGCCCTTTGCCAATCGGCGGCTGTTCCTTTTTATCAGTTCGATGGCGTCATCGAAATCGATTCGCCCGGCCAAATGGTCGATTATCTCGGCGTAGCCTATGGCGCAGCGCGCTTGTAAGCTCAAAGGTTTGTCTTCGGCCAGCAGGCCACGGACTTCGTCCACCAGTCCGGCGGCAATCATCGCTTTTACCCTAGTGTTGATTCTCTTGCCCTCCTGGTCTTTCTGTCGGCGCAGTCCGATTATCGTCCAGCCGTGTTCTATCCTGCTCTCGGCCCATTGCTGCTGAAGGCTTGAAATTGATCTGCCGGTAATCTGGTGCACCTCCAAAGCTCGGATTATACGTTTGGCGTCGTTGGGATGAATTCGAGCGGCGGCTTGGGGGTCGATTTGTTCTAACCGGCGGTGGAGCTGGTCCATGCCTTGTGCATCGGCCTGCTCTTTCAGGCGGCTTCGTATCTGGTCGTCTGTTCCCGGGCCTTCGAAAAAACCGTACAGGAGGGCTTTTATGTACAAGGCTGTACCGCCGACGGCAACGACGGTTTTGTTACGGGCCTTCATCTGTTCTGTGGTGTCCGCTGCGGCTTCGAGAAAGGCGCCGACGCTGAAGGACTCACTCGGCTCGATTATGTCAATCAAGTGGTGCTTGATTTGCCTGCGGGTTTCCTGGGACGGCTTGGCGGTGCCGATATCCATTCTGCGATAGACCTTCATCGAGTCGATGCTGATAATCTCCGCGCCCAGGCTCTTTGCGAGGTCGAATGCCAGCCTGCCTTTGCCCGAAGCGGTAACACCAAGGATAAGAATCATCTACGATGCCCCGTCGAAATTTCGCGCTGGTTAGTGTAAGATACAATAAAACGACGACAAAAGCTTCGGTCACCCGAATTTATCACCCTGAAGGGTGCAAGTTTACCGTTTACTATCCATTTTCTTAGACGTACTATTTGGTGTCTTTGGTGGTCAACTGTCAAGAATTCATTAGTTTTGGGCACTAAGAGATGCCGGATACGGACTTCAATTCGCAATTGAACGAGAAGGCGCAAGCCGCCAATCGTGCGCTGGAGCGGATCTTGGCCGAGCAGGGGCAAATAGAGGCTCATTTGATGGAGGCTCTGCGATATACGCTGCGGAGCCCCGGCAAGCGGGTTCGCTCGGCTTTGGTGCTGTGGTGCTGCGAGCTTACCGCGGGCGCTGTGAATCGGAATGCCGAGATCGCGGCCGCGGCCGTGGAAATGGTTCATACTTACTCCCTCGTGCATGACGACCTGCCGGCGATGGATAACGATGACCTTCGTCGCGGTGTTCCAACCTGTCACAAGGCCTTCGATGAGGCGACGGCTATCCTCGCGGGCGATGCCCTCTTAACACTTGCGTTTGAGGTTTTGGCAAGACAAATCGACCGGGCGGATATCGCGGCCAGATTGATCGGGCAGCTTGCCGCCGATGCCGGGGCGTCGGGTATGATAGCGGGCCAGGTTGCGGATTTGAGAGCCCAGCGCACTCAATGCAGCAAAGATATTGTCGAATACATCCATACCAACAAAACGGCAAAGATGTTCCGTTGCGCCGCTGCGATGGGCGCTATATGTGGCGGTGCCGGCGAAGAGCAGCTGGAGAGGCTTTGCCGGTATGGATTGAAGATCGGCCTGGGCTTCCAGATTGCCGACGATATCCTGGACGTAAGCTCTTCGAGCGAGCAGTTGGGTAAGACCGCGGGCAAAGACGAAAGGGCCTCCAAGTGCACATACCCCGCGGTTGTCGGAATTGAGACGGCGCGGAAACTGGGGAGGAAGCTGGCCGACGAAGCGGTGGCCGAGCTCGAACCATTTGGGGCCCGCGCCGAGATGCTGCGGCAACTGGCAATGGGGCTGCTCGATAGGAAAAAATAAAGGCTGAGGAAACTTTCATAAGCCCGCGTGGTGTTTCACTGCACCTCCTTTTCTCATCATATCGTCGGATACGAGCGGGGGAGATCCTGGGGCGGCTTGCCCTGCTGCCTGGATATCAGCACTGGCAAAGCGGATTTGCGGACCGGAAACGCGACACCGGGTCGTGGCGGTTTGTGCGGGTGCGCATCATTGCCGCTTGAATACCAGGAATTTGCCTATGCGGCATTAGGATTCTCCTCTGTCTCATTTTGCCGATTACGCGATTGCGTGATTAACGAAAAATACATGCTTGCGACGATACAACTGAAGCATCCATTTAAGGGATATTGTATGGAAGCAAGCAAATGTCCAATTGGAATGTTGTGGTTCATTCTCAGCGTCCCGTTTTATCGGGTTCGACCTGATCGGACGGAGGACTCTGAGAATTGGACCGGGGGGCAAGCCAGATTGCCAGCCAAGAACATGTTTCCATATCACATCAGGCCTCCGCCTGCACGATCTAAGGGTCAATGATTTTCTTAATTGTGCTGAAAATCCAATACGAACCAATAGGCCATCCCCCAGGGACGGCCTTTTTTTGTGGCAAGAGATGCGATTCTTCAGGCAGATTTGAGGCCAAGTGGTTTTTTGGTGGTGCTCGGGCGTCGAAATGATATAGTGGGAGTACTCTAAAACCTTCTTGTGCCTTATGTTAATTGACAATTTTGACGATATGCGGCAGATTCGGGAAGAGTAACCGTACTCGCCCGCTATGCCGGCGAATCGGCACGCGGGGCGGCAACATTCGCAGGCGAGTACTGATAAGGCGAACCAGGCAGTTAGCCGGACCCTGAGAAAAGAGATGACAGAGACGACAGCTCACAATTCGATAGCCGAGCAGGCGGTCATCGGGATAACGATGGGCGATGCGGCGGGTATTGGGCCGGAAGTGGTCGTCAAGGCCCTGGCGGACCCTGAGATTCGCAAGGCCGCCAAGTTCATAGTCTTCGGGATGAACGAGCAGCTTTGCTACGCCGCCGACGCCGCGGAGATCGAGCCTTTCTGGGGCCGGCACCAGCACGAAAAGATCAGCCGGGACTACCCATACAAGGTCGTGGTCGCCGACTACGACGAGTACTCCGTTCCATCCTGGATACGTGGGCCCAGCAAGATCGCCGGCGAGGCCTCGATAAGATTCTGTCTCGACGCTATCGATGCGGCACGAAACGGCATCATAGACGCCTTGGTTACGGCACCGATCAGCAAGAAGAGCTGGAGTCTCGCCGGAGCCGAGTGGCCGGGACATACCGAGATGCTGGCCCAACGCTGCAAATCCCCGCGAAAGGCGATGATGTTCGTAGCCGGGCCTCTGAAGCTGGCCCTGGCGACAATCCATGAGGCGCTTTTCGAGGTCAGGAATAAGTTCACCATCGGCTGTGTCTTCGAGCCGATAGACCTGCTCAATGACGCCCTAAAAACGTACTTCGGCATTAAGACGCCGAAAATCGGCGTCGCCGCTCTCAACCCCCACGCCGGCGAGGACGGCCAATTCGGAGACGAGGAGAAACGCATAATCACCCCCGCAATCAACCTGGCCAGGCATCACGGGATAAACTGCCTCGGCCCATTCGGCGCAGATACACTGTTTCTGCGGGCGGCACAAGGCGAATTCGACGGCGTCGTGGCGATGTATCACGACCAGGGTATGATACCGGTCAAGCTGCTCGATTTCGTCCACGCGGTCAATATCACCATCGGCATACCAATCATACGCACCTCTCCGGCCCACGGGACCGCCTTCGATATTGCAGGACGAAGCATCGCCGAGTCGAACAGCATGAAATCGGCCATCACCATCGCCATCCAAATGGCAAGAACGAAGAAGAATTTAGAATTGAGAGTTTAGAATTGCGAATTAGTGGCTCAGAAATAAGAACGAACAATGAGCAAAAACGAAGAGAAGCACGAAGAAAGGGATATTCAGGAGAGGGCCTTTTTGTTCGCCTGCCGAATCGTGAGATTATATGAGTTCATCGCAAAAGGCCGAGGCAGTGGAGAAGTTTTAGGCAGACAGGTTTTACGTTCGGGCACATCGATAGGGGCCAATTTGGAAGAGGCTACGGCGGCACAAAGCAAAGCCGACTTCGTCTCGAAATGCAATATTGCTCTCAAAGAAGCACGAGAGACCTATTATTGGCTTCGCCTCTTGATAAAAGCTGGTGTTGTTCTTCCCGATAAACTAAACGAACTGGCCGAGGAATCGAATGAACTGGTTGCAATCTTGACCACAATCGTAAAGAAATCCCGACTGGCCAGTACATTGCGATCCCAAAAAAGATCGAGCCGGAAATGAAAGGTGCTAAAATTCTTCATTCTACATTCTCAATTCTCAATTGTCCCTGATGCAGACAAAGCGTCAAATCCGGCAGTTACTCGCCTTGGCGGGCGTCTGGCCCAACAAACAGCTTGGCCAGCATTTCCTAATCGACCTGAACTTAATGCGCCTGCTCATAGATTCAGCCAGCATCACCGCCAATGATCTCGTGCTCGAAGTCGGCTGCGGCACCGGCTCGCTAACACAGGGCCTGGCCGAGCGCGCGGGCAGAGTCGTCGCCGTCGAGCTCGACCGCACCCTCGCCCAAATCGCAAGAGTACAGCTCGCCGGGGCGGCCAACGTCGAAATCATAAATGCCGACGCTCTCGAAACCAAGAGCACCATCAGCCCGGCTATCACGGGGGCCCTGGCCACACTGCGACCGAACTGCCCGGGGCGAACCCTGCTGGTTGCGAATCTGCCCTACAACGTAGCATCGCCTTTGATGTCGAACCTGGTTACCGGAGGCATCGCGCCCGATGCGATGTTCGTCACCGTCCAAAAGGAGGTGGCCGAGCGAATGACCGCCGAGCCGGGCGGAAGCGACTACGGCGCGCTGAGCATTTTCCTCGCCGCCACCGGCGATGCGAAAAGAATACGCATCCTTAAGCCGAGCGTCTTTTGGCCAAGGCCGCAGGTCGATTCCGCTATGGTCGCCTACTTGCGTGATAAGGCCAAATCGCAGAGAATTCGAGATATGACGGCCTTCAGCAAAATGGTCCGGCTCTTTATGGGCCATCGTCGCAAGACTATTTCAGCGTGTGCGAAGCTTGCGGCCGGAAGGCTCGCGGCGGTCGATAACTGGCCTGAAATTCTCGATAGGTGTTCTATCGACCCGGCCAGCCGTCCCGAGCAACTCGCTCCGGAAGACTACATCGCCATAGCTGATTCCTGCGACTTTGTCGGACCTACGGGATGAGTTCGACAAGGATCCCTTCCGGGAAGGCTAAGAAGCTCGCCCTTGCTTTATTCCTGCCAATTGCAGCCTCAGTACTTATACCTCTCCGAAAAAACCCCGATATGTTAGAATATGCATTGCAGCACAATATGCCCGGAACAACGCTGCACGCACATTTGACTGAACGCTAATGGAACAGAGGGCCGGTTTTGCGCATATTATTAGATAGAGGAGTGTGCCCTTGACCGAAAGGTATTGGCCATGAACAGGCAAAAGGCATTCACATTGGTTGAGCTGCTCGTGGTGATCGCCATCATCGCGCTGCTGATGGGGATACTGATGCCGGCGCTCAGCCGTGTCAGAGAGCAGGGCAAACGAGCCGTCTGCCTCAGCAACCTCGGGCAATTGACCCTTGCCTGGATAATGTACGCCGACGAAAACGACGACAGAATCGTCAACGGCGATACGGGGGAGTATGGCTATCCTGCTTCAGACATGTATGCCTCCGGCGGCCAGCATTACAAGGAGAAACCATGGGTCCTGCCGGACTGGCGGACCGGAACGACCGACGCCGAGAAAAAACAAGCTATTAAAGACGGCGCACTCTACGAGTACACAAAGACGATAAAGGTTTATAAATGCCCTACCGGCAGGAAAGTCCACAGCGAGTTTCGGCTTTATGCTGTTGTCGATGCCATGAATTGCAGAGGCTGGACAGATCACAGCGATATGCCCGGCAGCATTATGCTCAAGAACAGGCTGCAAATCAAGGACGTCGCCTACAGATTCGTCTTTATCGACGATGGCGGCACAGGCGGCCACACATTAGGCGGATGGACCTGTTATGTGAATACCGATTATTGGTGGGACCCGCCTCCCATTCGGCACAGCGACGGGACGACATTTTCCTTCGCCGACCAGCACTGCGAATACCGAAAGTGGAGCGATCGCCGGACAATTGTGTTCGGTCTGAAGGAAACCGCGTTCTCCGAAGAACAAAGGGGTAATGAAGACATTCAGTGGAGCTCCTTCGGCTGTTGGGGCTCCGCTGCGACCAAATAGGGTCCACACGCCGAATCTGCAAATCTCAACCAAGGCCGGGGCTATTAGAGAATCACAGATTTGTGTCTGTGGCTGTGGCACTCGATATTAACCGCTACCGGAAGCGAGGCGATGTGGCAGGGGGCCATCTCTATCATCACGGCCAGTGCGGTAGTGTCGCCGCCGAGCCCCTGCGGGCCCAAGCCAAGCGAATTGATCTGCGAGAGCAAATCGTTTTCCACTCCGGAGTAGAATTCGTCACTGTTGGCTTCGCCCAGATTCCTCAGAAGCGCCTTTTTGCTCAAGAGGCAGCTTAGCTCGAAATCACCGCCGATCCCGACGCCAACGACAAAGGGCGGACAGGCATCGGCTCCGGCTGCCCGCACAACCTCAACTACCCAGGCGATTATCTCCTCTTTCCTGGCCGTCGGTTTGAACATCTTGAATTGACTCTTATTCTCGCAGCCACCGCCTTTGGCTAAAACCATCAGCTTGAGCTTATCGCCGGGGACGATTTGCAGATGGATTACCGCCGGCGTATTCGACCCGGTGTTTTTGCGTGTGTTGAGCGGGTCGCCGACAACGCTTTTTCGCAGAAAGCCTTTTTCGTAACCGCGAGCAACGCCGGCATTGATTGCATCAATCAGCGTCGCATCTTTTTGATCGGCGGGAGGTTCAATCGCGACATCCGTCCCCTGCTCCGCGAAGACAACTGCCAGACCCGTATCCTGGCACAGCGGGATTCTCTGCTCCTTAGCAAGGCCGGCGTTTTCTACAAGCTGTTTGAGTATCTTCGCCGCCGGAGGATTGGATTCTCTCCGTGCCGCGGTTTCAATAGCCGCCAACACGTCGTCCGGCAGGTCATAGCAGGCCGCTATGCAAAGCGATTCGACTGCTTCAGCAATCTTTCCGAATTTGATATGTCGCACGATAAAGGCGGCTTCCCCGTCGCGGCGCCGACCGGTGTCGAGGGCGTCCCGCCCTCGGTTCACGGGCAAGATGCCCGCGAGGCTGATTCACGGCCCAACAGTAACATCAAGCGTCTTATACGTTATATTGCCGACGGCGTCGGCGGCCTTAATCGTAACGACATGGGCGCCTGCCGGCATATCTTCTTTCGTATCGATCCTGACGGTGAATTTCTCGTCCGTCGTATCATAGACCAGGTCGTTGGGGACCGTTCCGATCCAGTCGGTATTGCTGTCGATTGTATATTCCACCTTGCCTATCGCACTCAGCAAATCCGCAACCTCAAAGTCGAAGACCCTGCAGGGGCCGTCGCCATCGACCACCGATTGCACGGCGACGTCGCCTATAACCGGCCCGGTGTTATCGACTATAACGGGGTCGCTTACGCGGGCGCCTTCGAGCTGTGTCAGACTTGTATTGCTCTTGCGGTCGTTTGCCGTAACCCGCACCTCATATCGCCCGTCTTCGACGGTCCTGCCGTCCCATTCGAGGTTGTCCGCCGACAGTTCGTCATTGAGCTCGATCCAGCTTGTCCTGCCCACCTTTCTAAAATCTATCTTATAGACAAGCTGGTCTTTGTTGTCGTCCTCGGCCTTATAGCTGATCTTGAAGTACCCTTGCTTGTTTGGCGTTTCGAGCCGGCCAACGGTTACTGATTCGATTTTCGGCGCCTGATTTGGAATCGTGCTGGCCACCGCGATCTCACGCACTAAAGGACTGGCATCGCCCGAACTACTCTTGAGAATCAGCTTGTACTGACAGAACCTGCCCAGCGGGCAACTCAACTGCACGGGCTGCGTAATCTCGGCCGGCTCGGTCCACTTCGAGAAGGTCGGGTCGTTGACGTCTTTGACGTTTCCGCTCCGAGAGCAAACCAGAACCTTGCATCCCTTGGGAATGTCCGCATCAATTTGCAGCTTGCCCCATTTGGCGGGCTGGCCCGCATCGATTAGATCCGAAATATACGTACCCTCAGGGGCGAAATCCTTGCTCAATCGTATGAGCTTCGCCGGATTGGCCGTGCCCAGATAGATGCTGCCATCGACAACGGCTATCGCCGTTATCTGCACCGCCTGCTCGTCCTCATAGACAATGGTTGCCACTTCCGAGGCCGGATCGACCGCAAAAAGCCTGGCATTGTTGCCCGTTCCGACCAGCAGTTTTCCATCCTCCTCGGCCAGGCTCAAGAAGACAGCCTGCTCTTTGAATATGTCGGTAACGAAGCCTTCGTTTGAAATCTTGTATATGTGACTGGTCTGGCTCGAAGCAGCGCCTTTTTGGATCGGCGAGGCGCTCGGAGCGGCCTTGCTCCCGCTCGGTTTTGCCGTGTTCGGAATCTCGAGTTTACGTCCGCCCTCGCTCTCCTTGACGTTTCCGTCGTCTGCTTCCTCTGTTTCGGGCCTGCCTGTTGAAGGCAACTGTGCAGCAAACTGAGTCTGCGTCTCAACGACCTTCGCCGAGGTGGCGGCGGCACAAAGCTCCCCGTTCCGGCGGAACAGCAGGGCCGTTATCTCCGGCTGCTCGCTGTCATATAGCACCGTCGCCTCCTTGGCTCGAGGGTCAATCTTATAGACGAGCCCGCGCCCGTCACTGCCCGCATAGACAAAGCTGTTGGAGCCGGCTGCCAGCGAGAGTATGTTCTTGTCGATGCTGTCATAGACAACCGTCGGCT
>JAFGTU010000209.1 GCA_016933985.1 Sedimentisphaerales bacterium
CGACCGGGCGATTCTCGCAAACGAAGTCGGCAGCGTCGTCGCCCTGCCACTTATTGCCGTCGATCTCGATTGCCGGGCCGTTAATGTTAATGCCGCGATAGAATGTCCACCTTCCCGGCCCGGTCGGGCCTCTGAGCCTCATGATCGGTTTATTGAGATACTCCGCATCCGGCCCCACCACGACAGGGGCCTCGACCGGCTCGCCGCTGACCTTGACGATTGCGCGCCGATACGCCGTCAAGGCAGGCCTGCCCCTGGGGGGCTTGCCCGAATCAATCACTTCGAGGATAACGTGAATCGTCGTGCCCGACGCATTCTTCGGCACGACAACAACAGTTTGGGGCATGCTGATTGTGCGAAGCCCCACGTCGGCCCAGCAGGTCCCCGCCTCCTTATACACCCACCATTTGTAAGAGAGCTTGTCGCCGTCCGGGTCGGATGAGCCTTCGGCGGAGAGCGCAACATCGCCGCCGGGCTCGGCTTTCACCTCGATGACCTTCATGCCCATGTCGCCGTTAAGCACGGCCGCCGGTTTGTGGTTGCATTTATCGTATGGCTGGGTGCACCAGTCCATTCTCGCCTCGAACTCGTTCTGATACGCGCTTCGCCAGCGATAAATGGTATAGAGCATGTCACGACGGCTGCCCGTCCAATCCTCGGCCGGGATGTATTCGCCGCCCCGCCCGCTCTTTTGAAATCGCCCGCCCCAGTTGCCCCATTCCGGATGCTCCGGGTCGCTCAGGCCGTCGGGCAGGACATACAAAAAGGATGGAGTGTCCCCTTCTTTAACGCCGTCCTTTCCCGCCGCCTTCGCCGGATAGACCGCTCCCAGCGGCCCGTGCCCCGTCCGCACGTTCTTCTCAAGCCACTCCGGCGATACAATCGCCTGATCCCCCTCCGCCCAGATCCCGCGAAAAACGTTGCGCGAGAATATCCAGAATACATCCGGGTGGTTCTCCTTTACCCATTCCGCCGTCTGGTCCTGGTCTGCAATCGAGTGCACGCGTATCTTGCTCTTGAATTTTGTGAGCTGCTCGGCCGAGCGCGTCTGGCCCGCCTTCCATATAGCCTGCGCCAGCTCTCGCGGCCCGCCCCAGATTGAAAACCATACCGGCCGCGGGTCGTCCTTCTCAAGGACCTTAATAATCCACTCGGACGCCTCCGAATCCATACCGGGCCCGACCTTATGCGGGTCGCCGTTATGCCCGTCTTTAATCAACGCTATCAGGCCCTCGGCGGATGGATAGTCAGGCCGGTGTTTCCGCAGATTCCCCACAACCTTCCCGTATGCCTCCACCGCCTTGCGAATCAGCTCGGGATGCGTGTTTTGGTAATGCCCGTGCCCGAATCCCGTACAGAGGCCCTCGACGTCGAAATCGCACGAATACAGCAGAAACCGCACTATCGACTGCTCGTCGTCCGGGTCGCCCCCGATATCAGTCATTACAACCAGCCTGTGTTTCGGGCTCTGTTCGCCCGCATGCGCCGGCAACGCAACCGCTGCAATACAAAGCGCCGCCAATATCAAGAATGCCCGTCTCATTTTCGTTTCCTCCAATATGTCTTAGTCTTACGTAGCGAAGATCACTTCATTTCTTGCAGTTCGCGAATTTTATCCAGGGGCAGTGCTCCGCGACCGCTCAAGCGACTGGCATAAATCTGCAGCCGCCGCATTTGGCCTCGGAACTGCCGGTCCAGACCGGCGCCTTGAAGCGTTTCGTTGAAGTTGCCTATCACCAGGTTGCCGCTTCCCTTCCCTACCGGGCCGTTATTGTAGCTGTTCGTGCGGTCAAGCTCCGCCGCCTTAGTCTCATCGCCGAAATACCAGCGGACATTATCCCCTTGCTTCGACGCATCGTAAGTCACCGCGAAAAAGACCCACTTGCCGACCTGCACCTTGCCCTTCGAGCTGTCGTTGCGGATACTGTCCGGCCACTCGTTCACCGCCAGACGCATAGCACCATCGGCGTGGTGGACAATGTCTATGCCGGAATGATTGTGCTGAAGCGTAAACAGAATGCGATTGCCGCCGCTGCCCACTTTCATCCCCGATGCCTTGAGCCACCCGCATACCGTAAAAGAGCGGGCGCCTTCGAGCTCCTTGAGCGGGCCGTCGCCAACCTTGATCCATTTGAACGGTTCGCCCGAGCCTAAATCGTAGCCGCCGTCGGACGACCTGACGACCTTCCCGCCGTGCAGACTCACTTTGGGATAGTCGCTGTCGGCGAAGCCAAACCTTACTACCGGCTCATTCGAGTTGCGGTCCGCACTTACGGCCAACGTAGTGCAGCCGGTGTCGCCGTCGTTATCCGTAATCGTCAGAGTGATCGTATAAATCTGCGGCTCAGTAAAAGTGTGCACGGCCGTCTGACTCGCAGAGCTGCCGCCGTCGCCGAAATCCCAGTGACATTTCCACCGCCACGGAGTTGAAAACTCAACCGTCAAGGGCGCTATGCCTTCCAGCCTGTCGGCCTTGGCCTCGGCCTGCGGACGAATCTTTTCGCCCGGAGCGTATCTCGTCAGGCGAATGGCAAAATCCTCCTTTGGCGGCGTAAAACCGAATTTGCCCGGCCCGGCCGAGCCTATCGGCAGAACCTTCATCTCCCAAGTATCAATGCCGTCGAGCTTGTAGGCCCTCTCGCCCGGCAGATCGATCGTCGCCTGCCTTGTCCCGGTGAAATACATCAGGTAACACTCGCCCTTCTTGGCCAATGCATACACATCGGGGTAGTTAGTGAAATCCGGTTGCATCTGCTGATACGGCAGGGCCTCGATGATATCCTTTATAAACTGAATCCGCGCCGGGCTTTTCCCTCGCAACACCCCGCCCTTTGCCCACCAGAGCAAATCTTGCGGATGCCTATAGGTCTCGCCGTGCCCCACGTAACAACCCGCCAATGACCCCATCCAGAAATTCCGCGTCATCTGCTCGGCCGAGATATTCCCCCAGCCCTGCGGGATATCGCCCTCGTATTTGCACTCGTCATAGACGACGGGTTTCTTGTACTTGTCGCGATACTGCTTCGCATCGATGAAATTACTGGTCTGGAGGCTGCAATGAGTTACCCATGGCTTGGAGTGGTCGTACCAGCCGCGGCAGTTGTGTATGCCTCGAAGGTGATTGTAAGGGTCGATCTGCTGAACGAGCTTCATATACTCGTCCCAGTGCTCCATCGGCCAGTTCAACAGATCATATTCGTTTGCGAACGACCACCAGACGTTGCGGTAAGCAGCCAGCCTAGCGACAAGGTAGCGCAGGTAGAACAGATTGTTCTCGCGGCCCATATCCTTGAAGCCCCACCGGTCGTAAGGATGAAAGATGATAATATCCCCCTCGATGCCCATGTCGCGCAACTGCCCTACCCGCTTCTCGAAATGATGCCAGAAGGCAGGATTAAAACGCTTAAAATTCCAATCTCTTTTCGGCTTGCCCTCATAAGCGTAATAGTCCGGCTCGTTGTTGTTGTAGGTGTAAGCCTTGGGAAAGACGCACATTCGCATCTTGTTAAACGGCGCCTTCTTGAGCGTATCAAGCGTCTGGATCTCCATCTTCTCCCCCTGGTGCGCCCAGGCGTAGCAGGTCGTCCCGACAGAGAAATGCGGCGTCCCGTCGGCATAAGCTAATTTATAGGTATTGTGCACGCGGACAGGCCCGTGATTCCCAGGCCCCGCTTGCGTGCAAATGAACCGACCCTCTTTGCCGTCGAGTTCGGCCTGGTTGCTCTTGGTAACGTATGTCCATTCGCCGGCGGCATTGGGCATGAAGCGGATCTTATAGACCCCCTCCCCGTCATAGAATCCACTCGGCTCGAAAGCCTCGCCGCCCTGCCTGAACTCGGCGCTAAACTGAACATCGACAAAAGGATTACCATCTGCCGGCCCCTTCAACGCCAGCTCGAAGATGCCCCACTGCTCGACATCGGCGGCTTCTGCCCCGACAACGCCAAGCAGCACCATGGTAACAACTAATAGTCTTGGGCTTCTCATCGGACCAATCCTTTCAAATGGCTATGCGCCCCGGCTTTTACGCAACCGTTTGCTGACACACTTGGAAACATTATAACAAGTGCCTCTGGGGCTATGGAAAATAATAAAGTCTTTGGACGCGAACCGACTGTGCCGCCGAAACATCCCTGAAAAGCCAATTGCAGGCAATGATAATAAGAGAGATACGAAAGATGGCACTGTTCCTCGCATCTTTGGAGAACACGATAAGGATATGGACGTCAGGCAAGAGGCATTCACGGTCAAGACTTACGACTGCCAAAGCGACGCCCACGTCAACAACACCGAATACATCCGATGGTCCCTCGATGCGTTGAAGAGCGCATTCGAATTCCCCGGCCCCATCCGCTCCCTAAAGGCGACATACTTCGCCGAACTCTTCGAAGCCGACAGCCTCGACCTCCTCCTGACCGCCGACCCCGACGCCGGCTTCCAGGTCCTCGGCAGAAAAGCCCAAGACCAAACCAACGTCTTCGCACTCAAAATCCGCACTTGAGTTGACCCCACCGCGCACAATCCGATTACCCGCCACCAGCCCCCATCGTAAGCCCCCAACTTTATGTTGGGGGTCCTTCCTTCACGCCCCCCACTTCATAATTCAGTATTCCTTTTTCGTTATTCGATATTCCTCACCTCTCCCCGCCCCCTTCCCCAATTTGAAACTTGTGCCTTAGGTATATGAAATCTGGAATCTCTCTCCCCCGCCCCCAATATGAAACTTGTGCCTTGGGTATCCGAAATCGCTCTCCACCCAGTCAACTGAAAACCAGCCAAAATCCCCGGAAGTATATAGTTTACGCACAGAATCCTACAATGGCCGAAATTAGCCTAAAATCGCAGGTTTAAGACTTCGGTTTCTTCTTATCCGGCCATCCTTCGGGCGGCTTCTGCTTGGCAATGGCCTTTTTCATAGCATCTTGCCAATTCCCTTTAATCTTCAAATGGTTCGGGCTTGGGCCGGGCTTTTTTCGGTTCTTCTTTGTCATAGCTATATATTCTACTGAATGACCGACAGAGTGTCTATATTAACCACTTGCTACTACGGAAAAATATTTTGTAAAAAATGCTTTTCATGGGGGTTTTCGCTTGACCGACTATAAGCACGATGCTATTGTTCGCATAACTGAATATAACTATATGTTACTATTGTGAGGAATACAATGGCCACGGATGATACAAAAGAAGCCGCGATTAGGGGTTTACATACCTATAAGGAACAACTCCTGCTTGAGATTGAGCAGAAGCAAGCCGATTTAAGGTCTGTAGAGCGCTCAATCGAATTGTTGAGTGGAAACGGGCATAAAGCCCCTACCCAAGATAATGGCCAAAGGACTTTGACTTTTTCCGGGCCACCGACTTCACGATATTCTGG
This sequence comes from Sedimentisphaerales bacterium, assembly GCA_016933985.1. GTDB lineage: Bacteria > Planctomycetota > Phycisphaerae > Sedimentisphaerales > Anaerobacaceae > JAFGCD01. Next base: position 5,378 of record JAFGTU010000209.1, read on the forward strand.
TCTCAAAAATCAAGCAGCTTGCCGATTATTCTTGCAGGAAAACGCCGATCAGTGGTGGAAAGCAAGCCAAGTCGCCAAAGAACTGATACGCCGTGGCATTACAGCATCGAGTAAACATTGGAACCCTGCAATTACCGGTGCGTTGAATCGGCTCGCAGATAAGGGAATAGCTATAAAAGAGAAACGGGCTGGAGTCTTTAGATATAAATTTTCTCCGGCAGATAAATAAAAGTTGAGCCGGTTGGTGCAGCAACACCGAACCGGCTCTTGAAGGACAATCAGTATTTTTTCTCAGGTAGCACGCAAGGAAGCGTACATGTATGACTGCCCTTATTATTTAATTTACCCCAGAGCACCACCAATAGTCAAGTAGAATCTCTGGTTCTGCGCGGTCTTTTTTGGCCGCGCAGGACCTATTTTATGGCCGCGTGGCGAAATTCGGCAAACGCGCCAGTTTTGGGTTCTGGTGGGCGCTTTTGCCCTTCCGGGTTCAATTCTCTGCGCGGCCATACTTTGTCTATCGTCTATATTAACTTGTTGTCAAGAGCAAATCAAGTTATTTTCTCTGTTGGCTTTCGGTACATGAGCCTTTTGCCATCAGAGCCTTTGATAGCAGCTTGGACACGCTCGCCGTCGTCAAGCTCGCGCGTATCCTAGCGAAATTCAAATTCGCTGCAATATCGGTGCAAGTCCTTCTTACTCACTGTAATACTCCCGGTTTTTTGGACCAGTGGATAAGGTAGTTTTCCTGTGGTATGGTGGCGTCGAACAGGAGGCTATTATGGTCCA
>JAFGTU010000210.1 GCA_016933985.1 Sedimentisphaerales bacterium
CGTTGGGGTCGCCGGCTGTCACCAGGTCGCCTTCGTCGTAAGGTAGCTCGGTGATGCGAGCAGAGATCTTGGCGCTGATCTCGACGTTTCTCTTAGGCTCGATCTCCCCCGGCGCACTGACAAACTCGACAAGGCTGCCTCGGATCGGCTTGGCGATCCGGACGATTGTCGGTTTGCGGGCCGAGAACAATTTGACCTTTACGACCCACCCGGCAGCGGAGAGGACGACCAGGGTGGCGGCAACTGTTATGACGACGATACTGGACTTCTTCACGTTCAGACCTTTCGTTTATTGAAAATGCGACCCTATTCTAATATATAACGCGATGCGACTCAAAAAGTTACGTCCCTTTTGCCCGTTTTTGTGCTAAATCCGCTTTCCAGGCTTGATGAGATGACTATTTTGGTTGCATGTCGCGGCCGGCCACGTCGATCCCTACTCCGACTCTTCCAGCCAGTGCGCAGCCAGGATCGCCAGGTCCTTGAAGTTGACGATGCAGTCCTTGTTGATATCGCCCGGAATCTCCCGCTCGCAGGGCGGATTGTCCTCGGCGTCGGCCCCGGGCCCCGGCTCGTATCGAAATCGCATTGATTCGACGATCGCGTCCTCAACAAAAGCACCGGCTGGGAACAGAATCCTGACGTAGCGCGCCGCAACGCTCTGCTCGTCATTCGAGAATGACGCCGGAACCGGAAACACCTCCATCTGCTCGGGAAACTGAACGCCGCCCAGCTTCGGCAGTTGACCATTGACGTAATCCTCGCCGTCGCTGCTGTACTGCACCGCGTAGTTCGTAGGAATGAACTGACCGTTCCAGGTCAGCTCCACTCCCATTATCGGCAGCGGATGAACATCCAGAAGATCGATCAGAATCTCCACCGGTTCCTGCTGTTCGTTTGGAAAATACCATTTGACCTCATTGCCGTCCGGGATCGTCGTTACCCGAATTCTTGGTGACGAGCATGTCAGCTTCGGACCGCCCTGCTCAGCCAGAAACTCTGCGTACGCCCGCAGCAGCGGTATACGCTGCGCATATATATCCCATTCCCTATCGAGTACATTCACCAACTCGGCGGGCACTATTTGAAGGTTGTTATGATGGACGTAGTGCAATCGCGATGCGTCATAGATAGGATTTCGATCCGCATCCAGATCCACTCCAAAGCCGTATATCTTCCTATCCGACCCTACCCAGTCGGGCCCCGACGGTGTCACCGACCAAAGGTCGCTGTAAGAATGATCGTTGCGCACCCTGTTCCCGCTGTTGCCCTCCAGCAGCGTCACCTCTATCTGAAAAACGTTGCCCAGGATGTCCTTATGAACCCACATCTCGTCTATCATCTGACTGTGACTGTTGTCCAGGTCCTGCCAGTAATTGGGACTGCCCAGCGTGTACCCGCGAATAGCCAGGTACGAGCCCGGTACCGGAACCGTAACGCCCAACTCGAAGTTCTCGTAGTCCAGCTCGTCGTGGGCGATCCATCGTCCCCACCCTCCGCCGAACGAGGATATGTACTCGCTAACTTCATACCAGGTCCGAAGCGAAGAGACGTTGCCTATCTGCCAATCCGAGTGCCACCAGCAGCGGTAACCCTGCGAGTTGGGAATGCCCGCCTCGCGGTGCCAATATGAAATAGTCTCGGAACACCACGCCTGACGCCCGTCAAAGACATTCCCGAACGCCGACAGCATCCACGATATAAACCACGCCGAATCTTCGCTGTTGGCGCCCAGGACTATCTGATAGTAAGGCTTGCCGGCATTGGAGAATTCTTCCGTCGGACTGATCTCCCAGTTGCAGCCCGTCGTACCCGGACACGGACACGACTCTTTCGTGCCCAGCATATCCAGCGCAATATCCTGAATATACGTCCCCGTCGGCGCCCACGCCCCCGTGTTGTCGAAGCACGAACAGTCCGGCGCATCCGGCTGATATGTACACGCCCCCGGAGCCGCCGTCGCAACCAGCGCCGTTACGATAGCCGAAAGAACGTATGCGGTTTGATTCCTGATACACATGATACTCCTCCTAAATGTTAAACCGGGATTTGCCATTTAACTTCACAATCGGCACTCCTGCACTGGACATGATCAATAATAACAAAATCAGGGCCTCAATTTCAAGGCATTAATCATAAAAATGGCCGATACGCCTCCCAGAAAAATCCTGAGTCATGCTAATTCGCCGAAAATCTAGGATAGCATAAAACGATTAGACGTTTGAGCACAAGTAGCCAGGAAAATACCAACCGGGGTCCTTGTAGCGAATAAGGTCCGAAAAGGCTGAGAGAGGTGTTGGGCGGCGGATTTGAGGTAGGCCGGCGGTGTTAGTCCGGTATTGTTGACGCCGACATTCGCGCTTTAAGAAGGCTTGATTGCCGGTCTTATCGGAATCTTCGGGATAGTGTCATACGGTTCAAGATTGTGCCGAGGACCGCTTGGGATTCGACTTTTTTGGCTAATTATGCTAAAAGCCATTTCCGATATACGTCCTGAACCGCACGGAAGCTGCACGTGGTTCAGCGGATGAGCAGGAACAAGAATTGATAAAGAGACTATGACGACATTTTTCGCATCTTGAAAAGGGCATTGGCGTAGGAGGACCCTGGGCCACAAGGGCAGGGTTCGAATTGCGAAAGGAGCTATGCAATGAAGAGGTTAGTTACTATCTCGAATCTTTTGCTGGTAGTTATTCTTATCAGCGTCGTGGGGTGCAGGTGCGGCCGGCGTTCACGGGAGCGTTTGGCAGGCCAGCGTAGCGTGGCATTCGCAGGAGACCTTGGAGACGCAACAGAGATTAAGTTGCGGCCTGCGCCCGCTCCGGTCTCGGCGGTTGCCTCGGCCGGCGACGTCGCTGAATTAATGCCCGCGGTTTCGGGCAGTGCGGCGGTTGAGCCGGCCGTACTAAATGGTTCGGGACAGTATGTCCTCTCCCGGATATATCCCTGCCGGGCCTGCGGTACCGTGCAATTGGATAAGACAATGCCGAACCAGGTGGAGCTGGGCAAGACGATGGCCTATTCGATGAGGGTTACGAATCTAACCTCTGCAGGGCTCAGCGGGATCGTTGTTAACGAGCAACTGCCCGACAAATTCGAGCTGAGCAGCGCCAGCCCGACTGCGCAACAGGACGGCAAGAACCTGATTTGGAAGATCGACTCACTTGGCCCGAAGGCCACCGTGGAGATTACGGTGTCCGGCAAGGCCACGGAGATGGAGAGCCTGAAGTACTGCACGAACGTTACAATTCCCGCCGTTGCGGCCTGCTCGACCGTCCAGGTTATCCACCCCAAGCTTAAGCTGACGAGAATCGCGCCAGAGGGGATCTTGGTGTGCGAACCGATTGAGGTCAGGTATGTCCTCGAGAACACCGGCACGGGGGCGGCCGAAGGTATCAAGATTGTCGAGACGCTTCCCGATGGTCTGGCGACATCCGACGGCAAGAGTGAGCTTGTAATCGACGCCGGTAAGGTTCCCGCGGGCCAGGTGAAAGAATTCGCGGCCAAACTCCAGGCACTTCGCAAGGGCCAGTATGTCAGCAAGGCCGTGGCCAGCTCGGCGAACGGTTTGCAGGCCGAATCCGCGCCGGCGACGATCGTGGTTGATAAGCCTCTGCTTAGCGTTGCCGTCAGCGCTCCCGACAAGCAGTACCTCGGGCGGCCGATTACATACGATATAACCCTTACGAACATGTCGGACGCCCCGGCCAAAGACGCCGTGATAGAAGACGCAATTCCCGATGACGTCAAATCAATGAAGGCTTCGGCGGGCGCGAAGCTGTCGGGCAGGAAGATAGTCTGGCTCTTGGGTACCCTTGCCCCGAAGGCGTCGCAGACGGTGCAAGTATCGTTTGAGCCCACCAGGGAGGGCGTGCTCTCGAACAACGTCAGCGCGACGGCTGCTTGTGCCGATACGGTTACTGCTTCGGCACAGACGGCCCTTAAGTCAATCCCGGCTGTTCTGCTCGAGGTCATTGACGTGACAGACCCCGTTGAGGTCGGCACACGCACGACCTACGTCATAACGGTTACCAACCAGGGCTCCGCGCCGAGCACGAATATTACAGTTGTGTGCGGTATGGAAGATAACGTGCGCTATGTTTCATCGAGCGGATCGAGTATCGGGGCAATAGAGGACGGCGTGCTCAAATTCGCGCCGCTGGAGAGCCTCGCGCCGAAGGCCAAGGCGACGTGGCGCGTGATTGTCACGGCGCTGAAAGAGGGCGATACTCGTTTCAAGACGACGATGAACACGGACGAGCTTACTCGACCAGTTGAGGAGACCGAGGCTACCCGTATATACGAGTAGCATTGCGGCAGGATATCGCGCCGCGGCCCTACGCAGCCGCGGCGCCCTTTTTTGCGCTTCAGCGATCAATTCCACTTGCAGTCTTTCTGCACTTTCGGAATGCCTTAGCCGGAGAATCTCACTAAGCTCGTGCCGGCTATTTACAGGATTCAGTATTGCTCTTTTGGCATGCGAGAGGTATAATCATATTATGTTCAGGGGGCGGCTTAGGATTGTTTGAAAGTTTGGGGGCAGCGTTATGACAGCCGGCAGGAAAGGCGAGGCGTTCACGCTGGTTGAGTTGCTGGTCGTAATTTCGATAATTGCCCTTTTGATGGCGATATTGGTCCCCGCGCTGCAGAAGGCTCGCGGACAGGCTCGGCAGTTGTGGTGTATGAGCACTCTGCGGACTTTCTCGCTTGCACACAAGCAGTATCTGGCTGAAACGGGAAAGTATCTGCCGCATACCGACTACTACGATCCTCATAATCCGTGGCTTTATACCCCGTGGTTCAACAACGATTCGTTTCGTCGGTCTATTGGTTTGTCGCAGCTTAGTCGGGAACAAAAGGAAAGAAGGTATCCGCAAATTCAGGAGTGGTCGCCCAGCTTCCCGCGGAAGTTTATATGTCCGGCGGCCAGCTATGCCCTGGATCACCCTGAAGATGGGTTCTATCCGATTGACAGGAGCTACGGTGTAAACGTTAGCGGTGATGCGGCGGCAGCGGCAGAGGGGGTGGGGGATATTAACGATAAGGAGGGATGGGTTAAGCGGCCCTCGGAAAAGCTGTTTATGGCCGATGCGCTGGATTGGTGGATCATCTCTGATTTCCGTGACAGTAATGACTACTTTGAGAACGGCGAGAATTGGCTTGGCTTTGAGACGTATGGGATAACAGCCTTTCGTCATTATGGTCATGTGAACGTGCTGTACTGGGACGGACACTGCGGGCGGCTTGCTGCACAGGAGGTGGACGGCAACCCGGGTTTGTGGAACCCCCTCAAATGATTCCATCTGTGATGGCAGCAGGAAAACCGTGCAGGGCGGCGGGCTGCTTGGTATGTTGCCGAGAAACAGCCATGTGGACTTTGGGTTGAATAATCGCAGAAAAAGGCCCCTGTAATGCCACGTGCGAGGATATTCCTCTATATACTTTTTTAAGTGTGTTTGAAATACTCGCGTGCTGCTTTACAGGGGCAAGGGTGCTGTACTAGCTATTTGTTTATTCACTTTTCAACGTTTCGATCCGACAACGTGCCGAGCTTAATTCGCCGATGCCGAGCCATTGCTCTTTTCTGCCATTCGTGCATCGGCACAGTGGCCGGTTAATCTTGAGCCTTTCCTGATGGCCCTCCGGGTGGTGATGCAGTGTGGTTTCAATACAGGCAAGATGGAATCAAACTGAAAAGCTCTCAGGTTTCCTTGCCTATCCCCAAACTCCAGATCTGGGTTTTCGGGCTCTTGCCCCATAGGCGTTGGCTTGCCCTGATTAAACCCGATAACGAGGGGCAATCAGGTTTATTTTTTCTAGCCAATTGAGAAAAAAAACTGCAATTTCTCTGCAGTGGAGAAAAAAGCCCAAGAACAGGTCCGCCGGCGGCAAAGCCGCCAGACCGCGGTTGACAGACCGTTTCTCAGCGGCGCGATTTTGATTTGCAGATTTATGCACTATGCTTTCATTAGCACGATGAAGTACTCGGCGTTGCTCCGATAAGGCATCTCAGGGGGATTAGAATCTGTGTTGCTGCATAGAATGGAGGTGGGAAGTGGGAATCAGAAACATTGCGGAAGACATTCTATTCGTCACTCTGCCCGGCGAGCCTCATCTGGGTTCTGAGCTTGGCGAAGTTACCGAGACGATCAGTGAGGGATGCAATCGTGACGTCATAGTCGATTTTTCCGATGTCGGGATGCTGACTTCTGAAAGCATCTGCGCACTTATGATATTGGAAAAGTACCTCATTTCGTCCGGGCGTCGCTTAGTGTTCTGCAATGTATCCGCGGAGGCCAAACACATTTTCGGTCGAACCGGTCTGGAATCGGTCTTCACGTTCACCGACAAGGAGTGCGCGGCGCTTCAGGTCGTTCGCTGCCGGCCAAGTATTTACGGATGAGTGCATACTAAAAATGTACTCACTCACCAACCTGTATATGCGGAATTGGTCTATCTGCGCGTTCTCGCGCTTGTGTTAACATCGCCGAGGCGGACGACCGCGTACGTCAGCAGCCCGGCAAGACCGCCGAGAACACCTAACAGCACTAATATGACCGAGCCGGCGTTTCTCTGCCGCATGTCCCTGTAAATCCAGATCGGCGCCAGGATTCTGTTGAGGATGGCCACCAACAGGATGATTGCGCAGATTCGTTCCGGCTTTGGACCGGGGTGGCGCCCGAGTCTTCGATGAGCGTTTTCAATTTCAAGGCGCGCCTTTTCGAGTTCGAGCTGCCGCATCTGCCGGCCGAATTCGAATTCCGTTTCCGCCTTTCTCTGCTCCAACTGGATGTTGGACATTTCGAGCTGGTTCTCTGCGTCCTGGATGGCCCTCTCTGCCTCGTCGGCGAATAGAATCGTCGGAGCGATGATGCCGGCCACCAACAAACAGAGCATGTGTTTCTTCATTTCTTGATCTCCTTAAAACGGACTTTTTGAATATCTTAGCTTTCATACGGCCTCAGTTGCCAGTGTTTATTTCGGCTGTATTCGATTTTTTACCTGAGTTTACGACGGGCAAAGTGGAGGACTCGGCTCTGCGTTGCCGGGACGAGAAGACAAATTCGGTGTGTATCGGGCCCGGGAGATCGGAGCTTGCGGGAAGTTGATTGTGTCCGGATGCGGTGTTACAGAACCTTTGGGAAGGGAAAAAGGGAGCCGGCAGCCCCCCTCGTATTTTGTGATTAGCCGGCCGACCGGGCTCCCTTCATGAAAGAAGGACACACTGTTGTGTGGTGCGCAGGTGTCTTGAGATGACGCTCTATATTTGCCCTTGCACCTATTTAGAGTATAGATGAATTATCCCGCCGTGCAAAAACGAACGCGCGGAAAACCATGGTTTTCCTTGAATGGGGGCGTAGTTTGCGGATTCTTACCTCCAAATCGGGGCTTGAAACGGGTTTTCGGGGCCTCAAAATGACCGAAAAACGTGATTTTCGCAATTTTTTTGGCCCGAAGGCGGCAATAGAGCCGTTTTCTCTTGACATAGAGGCCTCTTGCGGGTATAGTAAAATGGTGTTTGCCGATTTAGGAGGCACGGTGAGAAGGATTCCTCGCCGGGCTGTGGCTAACGAAAAACTCGTTGTGTTTAGACCTCAGGCGGAATGCGATTCTCGCTTGGGGTGAGAAATATGGATGGGGAGGGAGCCTTTCGTTCATATTGTGAGGTGGTATTGCCCGCCCAAATTCGGCGGGTTGCGCTGACTTGAGGAGGTTGGTGATGAGTAATAGAGAAAAGGACGAGACGCTCGTGCGACAGACGGTCTCGAGGCTGCTTGATTTTCATGGTGTAGAGGTGGCGAAAGAGAGCGTTCGCCAAGATGCGGCCGGATCGCTTAGGGCGCCTAAGTTGGAGCATTTGGAGCTTGGCAATCCTGTTGCCGTTGTCGATGAAGCGGTCACCGACGGAATGTTGGATGATTGGGCGCAGCCCACCGAGCATTTAAGGCGAAGGTTGTTTGCGCCGAGGCTGGGCGTAAATCCCGCGAGACAGAAAAAGATGGCAATGTTGATCCCCCTTCTCTCGATAGTCCTGCTGGTTATTCTGAACAAGTTCCACGGTGTGCCTCTTTTGGGCAGCGAATGGCTGAGGTTGGGAACCTACGAGACAATGGTTGGTGACATTGTCAAATCGGGATTTTCCGCGACCGAGGATGACGGTGACCATCCGGTGAGGCTGAAGGTGCGAGGCATTGCGTTCAGTCATGACAGGCCATCGGCGGTTATCGGGACGACAATAGTGCACGAGGGAGATGTCGTATTGGGTGCGACCGTTGTCGAAATAAGCAGGGGCAGCGTCGAATTTGAAGTTAACGGGCAGACCTGGACGCAGAAGGTCCAGTGAGACTCGCGAACGCTTGCCTGAGCGATGTTCAGTGAGCGACGGAGAGGAGCGGTTGAGATTTGGGGGTGTGAGTATTATCCACAAACGAGATGCGTTTCCTGCGGGGGTGCTGGTTCGGCCGGGAACCAATACCTTACAGGCGAAAGGTCATTGAATGGCTGATAAATCATTCAAAGTGAGTCTTCCGGGAAGCCTTTACCAGAAAAACAATCGCTGGTGGTGGAAAGTGAAACTGCCCGGCGAGACGCGAATCAAGGCCAGGGGGCTCAAGTCTGAGGGCGCGCAGTTTGCGACGACGCAGTTGGAGGAAGCTGAGGAGTTGGCGCGGGTGATGTGGGAGTCCGCGATACGCAGCGAAGTCGAGGCCGAAGCGCGAGCAAAGGCCGGTGAGAAGGCCAAGTCCGCCGCTGCCGAGATGGCCGCTGTCAAGGCCGAGGCCGAAGAGACCGTAGCGAGACTGAAAAGCGGTATTATGGAGACGGTGGCCAATGCGAAGGACCAGTGCGAAGCCAAGATTCGGCAGTGCCATCAGATGGTTGCGAAGGCCGACGAGCGGGTCCGGGCAGAGGTTGAGAAAAGGGCCGCCATCGAAGCGAAATACGAAGAAGAACTGCGGCAGTACAAAGAGGCCCTTGCGCAGGCCGACGAGCGGCTGAAGGCGGAGGCCGAAGCCAGAATCCAGGCGGAGGCGAAGTTGCAGGAATTCGTCGGCGGTGTGAAGCCGACAGCCCAATGCGAGTGTTGCGGAAAGGATGGCGTTCCGGAAGAGGAGCTAACCACGATTGACTCAGGACAAAGGCTGTGCCCGGATTGCCTTGCTGTGCTGAGGGGGTGAGCCGTTTGGCGAGTGGAGGGCCTGAATACGTGCTTTTTGCGGTGACGTTGCCCTTAGAACGGCGCTAATCTATATCAAGGAATTTGAAATCCGGCGGGAATTTTCGAAAGCAGCCGGAAAAAACGCCGTAATAGAGTTGTGTCGTTTGTTTCTTTCCTCTGCTCTTGCGCCATGCAGCGGCTTTCTACAGGAGAGTTTCGGTGGGCCGAGGTGTGCTCAGCTCCAGTCAGCGGAATTAACGCTGCAGAGGTTCTGCATTCTTGTGGCGTCCTGACATTTGGCAAGGGCCTGGTCAGGGCTTATGTATCCGTGCGATAGGATTTGGCCGATGCTTTGGTCGAGGCTTTGCATACCAAGTCGCTGGCCGGTCTCGATGATGTTGGGTATCTCGCAGACCCTGCTGTCTCTGATACAGTTTCGCACGGCGGAGTTGCAGATCATGATTTCTATTGCCGGGATCATTCCTGCCTGATCGGAGCGCTGGAGCAGTGTCTGAGAGACTACTGCTTGGAGTGTATTGGCGAGCATTGTGCGGATTTGGGTCTGCTGATTTGCTGGGTAAATATCGATGATTCGCTCGACGGTTCGAGAGGCGCTGACGGTGTGCAGAGTTGAGAAGACAAGGTGCCCGGTTTCGGCGGCCGTTATTGTGGCGCTGGTGGTTTCGAGGTCGCGCATCTCGCCGACGAGGATGACGTCTGGGTCCTGGCGAAGCGCGTGCCTCAAGCCCGATGCGAAATTGGGGCAGTCAGTGCCTATTTCGCGCTGTTCAATGATGCTCGCATTGCTGGTGAAATCGTACTCTATCGGGTCTTCGATAGTGATGATGTGCCTTGAGTGGTTTCTGTTGATTTCCTCGATAATCGAGGCCAGGGTGGTGCTCTTGCCCGAACCGGTAGGGCCTGTAACCAGAACGAGTCCTCGCGGCAAATAGGCAAGGTCGCGCACTATCGGCGGCAGCCCCAGGCTTTCGATATCGGGGATTGTCGATTTGATCAGTCTCATCGCCAGCGCCAGCGAGCCCTTTTGATAATGGGCGTTGACGCGGAATCGTATGCCGTCTTCGCCGGTAATTGAGAAATCGACATCCTTGTTCTTGTTGAACGATTTGGTCTGCTCGTCGTCCAGCATCGAGGCAATCATTTGGTAGGCGTGATCGGCTTGAACGTCTCCGAAATCCTTGAGCATTATCAGCTCGGTGTTGATTCTTATTATCGGAGGCATCCCGACTATTATAAGAATGTCCGAGGCCTCCTGCTCTATTGCCTTGCTCAGTATCGTTTTCAAGTCCATCTCGACTGTCCGTCATTTACCTGGAATCCGGGCCTAAAGCCCAAGCCCATACTTATCTAATCGTCTCGAATAAGGCTTCGCTTAATCAATCGCGGAACGAATATCGCCCGGCAAGGCGCCGGCGAACCGGAGGGTTGAAAAGTATGGTCGGATTTGGGTATTATAGGGCCATGGAAGCTCAGGGGCGCACTTCCAGGCCCCTGACGAAGTCTTCAGCTATTTACGATTGTCGTCCGTTCTTTCATGTAGGAGCCCTGCAATGATAATCACCGGTCTTTGGGGAAGAGCCAATCCGTTTACTTCAAGCCGATTCAGTTGTGCGAAAATCCTGATTCTCTCGGCGGTCGTTCTGACGCCGGTTGCGTTTGCTGAGGCGCCGGTATGGGAGATGCGGGTCGGCGACGATGTTTCGATTGAGATAGTGTGCAGGCAGTCTCCGGTCATCACGTCCAATTACGTATTCTGGGGCGCCGATTGGAAATATGCAGGCGCGCAGATGAAACTCGGAGCATCAGGCCCCGGACCCGGAGATTTTTCAGGCCAAGTGACTGCTTTGGGTCTGAAGATTAACGGGCAGGTCGTTTCAGTCGCTGCGAACAAGCTCAAATACACGTGGAACATCGATGCGGAGCGGAACCTTGAGAATATCATCGGGGGCGGTTTGGAGTTTCGTCTGGCCCTCGACAGCTCGTCGCTCGGCAAGAAGAAGACCGAGCCGGTCCTGCTGGACGGCAATCGGGGATGGCAATGGCAGGTCTCGCCCGAAGGCCCCATCGCAGTCGAGTTCGACAAGTCCATCGCCAACGTTTACTTCGAGCGGGGCAATAAGAATCAGATTCGCGCGATGTTCGTGGGGGCAAATGTGCCGAAGGGCATCCGGGCTGTATCGATGACCGTTACTTTACCGGAGGGCGGGACGGTTGCAAAGACACTGGCGGAGCGCTACGGCCCGGTTGAGACTTCGCAGTGGTATTCCGACGCGCTGGCGCACGATGCCAGCCCGGTGGATTTGAGCTTCTTGAATCACAGGCCTGCCGGGAGATACGGTTTTATCAAGGCCCTGGGCGACAAGCTCGCCTTCGAGAAGGGCGGCGAGGCGCGGTTCTGGGGAGGCAATATTGCCGCTTATGCGATATATGTCGATAAGGAGCAGATCGAGGCCCAGGCCGAGCGGATCGCGCGATTGGGCTACAATCTGATGCGTTTTCATCACCATGATTCGATGAGCTGGGTGGGCAGGACGGTTATCGATAAGAACCGGCCTGATTCGCAGCACCTGGACGCCGAGGTCATGGATCGGCTGGACTACTGGATAAAGTGCCTCAAAGAAAGGGGCGTCTATGTCTGGCTCGATCTGCACGTGGGCAGAGTCTTCAAAGAAGGCGACGAGATCGGCGAAGGGTTTGCCGAGATGGACCGCCGCAGCGAAGGGCCCGGGGCCGAGGGCAAGGGGTACTGCTACTTCAACGACCGCATTACGCAGTTAATGAAGCAGTTCAACCAGATGTACCTCAGTCACGTCAACCGGTACACGGCTCTTGCGTACAAAGACGACCCCGCGATTATAGGGTTGCTGATCACCAACGAGAACGACATCACCAGCCACTTCGGCAACCTGATGCTTCGCGACAAGAATAATCCCTATCACAATGCCATATTCGAGGCCGAGGCGAAGGAATTTGCCGAGAAGCACGGCCTGGACCCGGACAAGACGCTGCGAACCTGGGAGCCGGGGCCCAGCAAGCTCTTCCTGGCGGATAAGGAGTATCAGTGGAATACGTGGATGCTGGGCGATCTGAGTCGGATGGGCGTAAAGGTGCCGGTCTCGACGACCCAAATGTGGGGCGGGATGGCGCTGTTCGGCCTGCCTTCGGTCGCCGCCGGCGGGATAATTGACGTTCATTCGTATGGCTCTGCTGAGGACCTGAGCGTCAATCCGCGATTCAAGGACAACTACGTATCCTATATCGCCGTCGGCC
>JAFGTU010000031.1 GCA_016933985.1 Sedimentisphaerales bacterium
AAACCGCAACATGTTGCTGTCTCAGCAGTTATGAAGCCGACCTTCTAAGATCTTTGCAAGAAAACAAGAAATTGAACGTTAGTAGTATAGAGCAGTTCCTGGTCGGCTGTCGTCCGTGGCGTCAAACCAGCTTCAAGTTGGGCCGTAGCGAACACCTGCGTCTGGTTCAGATCTCAAAGTCTGATGTTCGTGCTTATGAGGACCTGTTGGGCCAGGGAGGTGCGGCATGAAACCAGAGAACAAGCCACAACTGCTGTTGAAACATTATCTCAAGACACTAAAGCTGCCGACGATGCTGAGGGATTATGAGGCTGTAGCTGCCAGATGTGCCAAAGACAACTGTGATTACGTCGGCTTCTTGCTGCTGCTGGTAGAGAGGGAGACCCTGGACCGGGAGAAACGCTCTGCTGAGCGTAGGGTCAAGAATGCCCGCTTCCCGGTTATAAAGACACTGGACACCTTCGACTTCAAGGCCCAGCCATCCATCAAGCAGAAACTGGTTAGAGAGCTGATGGTCGGCCAGTACGTGGATCGTCGGGAGAATGTACTTATCATGGGCAACAGCGGGACCGGCAAGACCCACCTGGCCAGTGCGTTTGGCTTTGCCGGCTGCATGCAGGGCCGGAAAGTCCGGTTCTTCACGGTCAAGGCGTTGGTGACCTGGTTAATGGAGATGGCCGAGCAGAGGCAGTTGGAGCGAACGCTCAAGCAACTGGAGCGTCAGGACATCCTGATCCTGGATGAGCTTGGGTATGTGCCGTTCTCCAAGACGGCTTCGGAGCTACTCTTTGAAGTGGTCAGCCGGGCGTATGAACGGCTGAGCCTGATTGTAACAACTAACCTGCCGTTCGAGTCCTGGGTGGAAATCTTCGGTTGTGAGCGACTGACAGGAGCCTTGCTGGACCGACTAACTCATCGGGTGCATATCATCGAAGCCAACGGTCCCAGCTACCGCCTGCGTCAATCCAAAAAACGGCTCCAAAAGCCCGATCCGGATGTCGACGAAGGCAATCCACCAAGTCGGCAAGAGTCTGACTCCGGTGATGTGTAGAAAATGTGAATAGAAACAAATTGACACCCCGTCTGGGCTGGGGTAAATAGGCCAGGGGTGTCACAGTTTTGCTCCGCCCTTCACATTCTGGTCATGACCAAGCTCCTTTTACAGATGTACAATCATAATATCGTACACTTGTACAGGAGGTCAGGAAAAATCTGGAAAAAATCTTGCGTTTTTTTCTGAGGTTGTCATTCGGTCACAACGAACACCCTGCCACAACAGCGCTGATGGGCCCATTTTCGGCAGCGAGCGCCTACCACTTTGTACAACTCAACTGCCCGTTATCTACCAATTTTGGACACGTCATCATTCCATAAGCCGAGCTTTATCAAGTACTTAGCCAAGCGCTGAGGGAGGTGCAACGGAAACTATGTAAGCCAGGCCTATCGCTGGTCAAATGACCAGCAATCGTTGTAGTCTGTTAATAATGGGCTGGTCACTGGGACTGCTCAAATCTTAAGACTCTAACATGGAGGCCTGGGCTACTGTTGGGGCACGGTTACGCCTCGGCCAGCATCATAAGTTCTTATTTGACAAGTATAAACGGTTTTGCTACAACAAGTTACAAAACACGATATAGGCCTCCGGAGCCAAAGGTTGAAGGTTCGACTCCTTTCGGGGATAGTTTCTAAGCTGCATATTTGCCGGATATTACATAACATCCGGCCTGCGTCACTTCACATTAGCGGTTGATTTTTCGATGCGATTCGGCCGATGGATGTTGAAATGGCTTTTGTATAAATGGTATTGAAATGGCAGTGTCAGGTTCTCTCACAACTAAGAGTCAGACGCTCTTGTGCAGGGCGATAAGCCTTGTTCTGGTCGCCTGGGCCGTTTGCGGCGCGGAACAGGCAGGTAATTCTGCGGATGCGCCCGAGGCGTGGGTCAAGGAGTGGAAGGTCCTGAGCACGCTAATGGAATATGGGCAGGAAGACGCTCGGCTGTATTACACCGAGCCGGTTCGCGCGGGCTTCGGCAATCCGTGTCCGGGCAGGAAAGGGATTCTGTATCTTCATCCACCGACGGAAACAGAGCCGGCCAGGCTGGCGCGACAATTCAAGGTAACAGGGGCGGCGTCCACGCTCGTAATGGGCCTCTGCGGGAACAAGAATATCGACGGCGATTTCGTTTTGGCGGTGAAGGTCGATGACAAACTTTTAGGGCAAGAAAAGACTATTGCGGGTGCGGAAGGGTGGCAGGATGTAAGCTTCGACCTGTCGGGCTTCCGGGATAAGGAGGTGACTATTCAGATAGAGGCAAGGTCGAATAACTGGTTGTATGAGTACGCCTTCTTCGATTATATCCGGTTTGTGGAAGACATAAGTAAGGTGAAGGTGGGGGATGCGTCGCAGGCGAAGAAAACGGCTGAGCCCGACAAGGTCGTCGAAGGCAGCGATCCGAACAGCGTAGGCAAACTGAAGATAGGCAAGGATAAGACCGAAGCGACAGTTACTGTTGTGGAGCCGGTGGGGGGCAAAGACAATATCAAGTCGGCAGAGGAAACTGCGACGAAGGCTGCTGGCACAGACGCATCGGCGGTTGTTTTCGAGGACAATTTCGACTCGGACAATATGGGCCGGGGCAACCTGCATTACAGAGGTTTTCGTAAATGGCTGGTGCGCAAGGGCGAGGTGGATTTGGTGGGCAACGGTTTTAGCGACACGCACCCTGGCAACGGGCTGTACGTGGGCCTGAACGGTACGAAGTTTGGAAGCCCATCCAAGGCGCCGGGGGCTTTGCAGTCGAAGCAGGTCATAGCTCTTGAAGAAGGCAAGTACGTCCTTGAGTTCGCCTTAGCCTGGCAGGGGGGTACAGTTGGCAGAAAAGTCAACATGCGTCTGGGGATTGTTTTTCAGGAGACTCTGTCACTCGATGTGCGGGGCAGCAAGGGCGGATTCAGGAAAGAGAAGCGGGTGATTTCAATAGAGAAGGCTGCCAAGGAGGTCCTAATATTTGAGTGCACGGGTAACGGCTCGGATTACGTTCTGCTCGACGACATTAAGCTGACAAAGGTATCAGGAAGCAGAGGCTAAGACGTATTTGGGCTGAGGCATGTGCGCCGGTTTGCCTATTTCCGAGTGAAAGGACGCAGACGGAATTATGTCGTTTATGATGATAAGAGGCAACAAGGTGTTTCGAGTTTCGTGGTGGTTGTTGGTCCTGGTGGTATTGGTCTTCATCGGGGCGCTTTATGCCAAGACGCCGGCGGAACTCGATGCTGTGATAGAGAGGTTCAAGGCCGAACCGAATCAAGTGGTGCGGCTGGACTTATCATACCAGGGGCTTGACCTGTATGCGCCCATTGGGAGGAAGTCGGAGACGATTGACCGTGACGACCGGGACAGCCTCAGCGAAATGAAGCGGACGGTCATAATGAACCTGATGACAGGAGGCGGAAGCAGTGTTCTTGCTACGGCAATCGGCAGCGGCGGCACGTGGCTTATTGACCCTGCCAAGGTGAAGAACGACTATGATCAAACACAGCAGGACGAAATTGCCAGGCTCAAACACCAGGGTTTCTATATGGAGGGGCTCAGTGACGTTGACCTTGCAATAATGGGTGCTGGGGCACGTGCCTTCGTGAATGAGGCATACCGGCTTTTGGCGGAAGGGCGGGGCAGCTTTCATTTGATGCCGAATGAGCTGGATCAGCTTGAGATGAGTCTATTGCTAGATGAGCAGATAAGCAATCTGTCGTCGGCGGGCGACAGTCAGCGGTTCTGGAACCAGATGCTCAATGTGCGTGCGTCGAGTCCCCATCCGGAGAAGTACATCACGGTAGGCGGAAAGGCGCTTTACTGCGTTGAACATTTGTGGCTGCGAGGCGCTGCGATTGCGCCGGGTCCGAAGCCAGAGGTGATGAAGTTTAGCCAGTGGTCCGGCTCAGCAGGGCACCAGATAGGGCCTTTTACGCCACAGTACCTTTACGGTGGCTGTTGCGATATGGATTACTTTTTGCGGCACGCCCTTGGAAAGACGGAGCAAGAGAAAAACAAAACCGCTTTGCAGGTGATTAAGTATCTGGAGCGACAGGCCTGGATGTGCAAGCAGGCCAAAGACAATGCCGGCTCGCTCGCTGCCTGCGGAATTGAAATTCTTCCTGAGCGAATCGAACATCTTGAAGGCAAGGCGCAGAAGGTTCAGGCATTTTGCGATGGGGCGATAGACACAGGCGTATGGAAATCAGATTCGTTGTTTGCGGGTTTTGTGAAGGATGCCCTTGAGCTGTCGAGTGATGTGTGCCTGACCAGTCACGATCTGATGATCAAGCTGGGACGTGACCTCTTGATCAGCCTTGATATGAACAAGCTGAGCAGCGAACAGGCAGCGGTGCTCGACGATATTGCATACGATCTGGAGACGGTACACACGAAGCGTTATCTGAACGGCAGGCCCGACTGGTACGAGACGCACGAGCTGACGGTCAAGAAGGAGACGGAAGAATTTCTCAATGCCTATCGGCAGCGTCAGGCCAAGACGTATTCGATAATGGTTAAGGCCGGGCTGAGGCCGAAACAAGACGATGAGCTTGAGGTGGTCGAGGTTGGGCCGATTGTCCCGCCGACGGTTGTTACGGTGAAGATTGAAGATATTTCGATTGAGCCGAATAAGCCCGGGCCCGGTCAAACGGTACAGCTCAAAGTAAAAGGCCGCCTGGAAGGACTGTTGCAGGATGATCCGAACTGGTCGGAAGGCTGGTTGGCCGATGAGCAGAAAGCGGCGATGAAGGAGGTTGCGATATGGTCGTGGCTTGCGGCGGTGCGGCGCATAGAAATACAACATCTGATGTATTTGGACGGGAAGAATTCACAGGCGAGCAAGCCGTCTGATTTTGTTTATGTTTCACCATACGAGATAAGCGAGATAGCCGAGGAGGAACTCAAGCCGTGCGAAGACGAGATACTCCGTCAGTCGGAATTGCTAGGCAAAAGGGTTCCAGAGGCTAAGACCGGACGCGTTCGTCCGATGCTTCGAGCGGCACCGACGCTCGATGCCGTGCAGGAATATACCAAGGCCCTGGACCTGACCATTGAAAAGGGTCTTAGGGCTGTCGAAGCTATAAATGCTCAGTGTGCAGCCGCGATAAACATCTGCCAAAACGTCCAGGATGGGCCGGTGTGGCTGCAAAGCGCAAAGAAAACTCTATCTGAGATCAAGACGGATGCCGAGTCCAAGATACAAACGTTGGGGATTGTGATTGAGAAGGCCAAGACCTATAGAAAGCATGTTGAGGACCTGGCCAAGATACTGCAGGGCGACGCCGGAGCGGCTATGGGCAAGGCGACGGAGCTGGAGGGCTATCTGGAGGGATTGGCAGATCAGGCTCAGATAGCTGTCTATGATTCGAGGGCGCTGCAGAACAAGCTGGCAAACGGGATAAACCTGCTCAGGAAGTCGGTTCCGACAGTTGATGCCTATCGGTACCCCGGTCTTCGAGACGGCCTGATTAAGGGCATCAGGGACTTTGACAAGGAGAAGAATGACATTGTTCTCGATAAGCTGCCCGAGCTGGAGGAGCGGGCCAAGTGGCTGGATCGTGGCGCCTGGGCGGCAAAGTCGGCCAAGTATGCACTCAAGGCAGTTTCTCTTGTGAATGAGTATCAGGACGCGCGGAGCAAACTCTCGACAACAGACTTGAGTTGGCAGACTGAAAATGCCGTTGTTGCGCTGGGCGGATGCGGTGAAGCGATGGAGCTGGCGGCGGGGCTGATACCGATAAAGGCCCTTCAGGAGGCGGTCAAGCAGTATACAGGCATACTCAAGGCGGCGCCGGTATGGAGCGCGGCATTTGACAAGATGATGACGAAGAGGTATCAGGCTCAGGGATACGACGTGAGGACGGTCTTGCTACCAGAGGCATACGAATTCCTGATAAACCACGACAATGACCTAGAGCCAGGCCTTTACTATCGGTACAACGGGCCATTAGCGCAGTACAACGACCTGATAGTATTTGGGCATCCGGTGCCGGAACCAAAGTATCTTGTGGGTAATAAGCAGGATGATACCAGGGCGAAGGTCAGTATCAGTGGCGACAGGATGTGGCTGGTGTGGGACAAGAATAAGCCGAACGGGTTTCTCCGGCTTAGCCCCGATACTTTCAAGCGGGCGTCACTTTATGCAGCGTGGTATAGGCGAGTATATAATCGGCCGATAAAGGGGCCGGAGCTACACGACTTGCTGACGAGTGGGGAGATATTAGGGGGCTATCTTGTGAAGACTCCGGTAGTCACGGTGACAAAGCTCAAACACCAGGCCGAAAACGCGCTTAGGATAGAGTCCATCGGGTCATATCTGGCGACGATCACCGGCAAGGCGAGCTATCAGCCCGACGAGCTTCGTCACTACTATGGGATGCTCGACCAGATAGTCAGGCGGATGGCGGATGAGGGATTCATAATGGATGATGAAGACGTGCGCGAGATACTGGCCAAAGCAGCTCTGGATCCGACGATAGACGCGAGCTGGGCGACGGTATTGCGATATGTGCCGTTCGGGCAGAGCGCGACCGAGCTTGTGAACAAAGGTGCCGAGGTATGGGATTCGCTTGCAGAGGGAGAGAAAAATAGGATGAGCAGGGCGTTGGCCGAGCGCATCGCCGATAAGAAGAAAAAACGCGAAGAGGCGCGGAAGCAGTTCTGGGGCGATGCTCAGAAAGAGTTGCCAGCCGGCCTAAAGGTGGACGAGGTTCGGCTGGCCGTCCAGCACACGTTGACGATGAAGAACACAGAGCAGACGCAGGATGCTTTTGTTGAGCCGAAGGAGCCCAATTTCGTGTTTTCATGGTCGACGACGGTTCCGCAGGACACCAACGCAGATGTCAGCTATATATGCCGCGTCTCCATTATGGGCTATGAGAACTCGGCTTATGAGAGGGACCTGATCTTCGATGTCAACAGGGTCAAGGAGCCGCCGCCAGAGCCCGAGAAGAAGCCGGAGCCGAAGGAGACGCGCCCGGCGGGGCAGTGTCCGATTCCACAGGATGCGTGGCTCTACGAAGTGGCGACCCTGAAAAGCTATAAGCTCGATAGTCGCTACGTGGGCCCGTACATCGCTTGGTACGACAAGGAGCGCACGCAGGTATCCGCAAAACGATGCTACGACGAGAACGGCCAGATACACGGACTTGAGCAACAGTGGCAGCGCGACGGCAAACTGAGCAAGGAGGGCACGTGGGTACACGGCAAGGAAGAGGGCGCGCACACTCAATACCACAAGAATGGAAAACCGTGGATAACGTGGGTGTATTCAGATGGCAAGCTCGACGGGCCCTACACCAGATTAGATGAAGAAGGCAAGCTGGATGGCGACCAGGGGCAATACGTCAACGGTTTGAGGGAGGGGCTTTGGAAGGCGTACTGGCATGGAATACTGCGGTCAGACACGAACTATCAGAGGGGCAAAAGGGAAGGTCTGGAGCGCTACTACAGGGAGAACGGCGAAATAAGCTGGCAGCGCATTTACGAAAACGACCGCGAGGCGAAGCTGCTGGACAAGAATGGCAAAGTGACGAAAATCACCACGTACATAGAAGAGGACGGCAGGACGGTCATAAAAGAGCAGTATTTTGAATAGGAATGCTGGATGCAACCGCATTCTCGTGCGAAGAGTGTGACTAATTCTTCCGGCGAAGTATAAGCTTCTTTCTGATAGAGAATTATGTGCTCGTTCATTGCGAGCGCAGCGAAGCAATCTCATTCGTTCGAAATGGCCACATTTCCGTTCGTCGGCGCCTGCAACTTCGTACAACTGCAGCCGCCGTTAGCTCACTTTTCGCCTCCGGTCGACTACAACCGCTACAACCAGAGACCCTATTATCTCCCAATTTTGAAAACTCCTGACTTCATAAGCTGAGCTTTTTCAAGTACTTAGCCAGGGCCAAGGGATGTACACCATTTTCAATGCCCAACCGCGATGGGCTGGGGCCTCATCTGGGCAATCTCAAATACACCATTTCCGACCCCGCGCATACCGTAAGAGGCCAAAAATGGGCTATCAAGAGATCTTTTCCTTGACAACACAATGCCTAATTCGGTAGAATCTTTGTGGCGTGTAGTATTAGGTATCGACCTAATGAACGCATCTGACATAACGTTAACGTACAGTAGATTGGGCAGCGTGCGTAGGCTCTGGGGGTGCCCGATTGCCTGAACTGTGCGCGCAAAACAATACATGCAATATTGGAGGTGGTATGTGATGAAAAAGACGAAAGTCATATTGATATCGGTTACTGTTATTTTGGCGGCCAGCCTGCCGACGTTGGCGGGGGTTATCTATCCCAACGATGACGTTACGCTCCGCGGCAGCACAAATTACAACGCAAGCGCCCCGTTCGGGCTCTTTGTCAAGAATTCCGGCGACGTTAGCTACATGGAGTTTGAGTTGGGAATTACGGAGGCACTCGAGGCTACTTTGACACTTCACAACGACGACGCAGGCGTCACTAATCCGTGGGAGATAGTTGTCAGAGGGGATGAGTTTTCCTTCGATGAGACAACATTCACAGGCACGGATGTTAGCAGCTGGACCCGCGTCGGCACAATTCCTCATGTGGTAGACGTCGCGTTCTACACTTTAAACCTTACCGATTTCTATAACGACAATCTCGGCAAGACAATTACGCTTCATTTGGGGCGAGACGTTCAGCCGAGCGGCAGCGGGCCCATCTTTGAGGACCGTGAAGGCACGAAGACCGGCGATGCGCTAATGTATGGCCCCAGGATCGACGTGACTCCGGTCCCTGAGCCGAGTTGCCTTCTCCTCTTGTCATTCGGTGCGGGATTACTCGCAAGGCGAAGACAAGCAAGATAGAAAAGCCAGTTGCTTGGGACACGATGCGAATCGTGATTTGAATACGGCTTCTTATCTGTGGAGACACGCAGATAGCATGCTTTGGGTTTGCTATAATATACCAGCCTCATCCGAGCAGGCCGCATGACGGCGACTTGGCAGGCGTGGGTGTCGTTGTATATTGAACTGAAACCTGTGAGGACTGCGCGATATGCGGAAAAGCCAAACATTGTTTGAAGCGATTACGTTGATGCTAACCATTGCTTGCCCGCTCTTGGGTGCGACCATCTACCCTAACGATGATTGCACGACCCGAGGCGGCGCCAATTACAACGCAACCAGTGTGTTTGGTCTGTTGATCAAGGGCCCCAGCGACTTTGGTTGGATGGAGTATGATATAGGCGAGATTCCTGCAGAAGAGGCAGCCCTGACAATATACCAGGCATGGGAGTCGGTACAGAATGAGTGGGAAATCATTGTGAAAGGTGCTGAGTTCGACTTTGATGAAACAACTTTCACAGGCACAAACGTCGGCAGTTGGACTCTTATCGGGGCGATACCGGGGATACGGAGCAAAGCGATTTATACCATAGACATCACAGATTTCTACAACGATCATTTGGGCCGGACAGCAGCTTTTCAGCTCAGCCGTGAAGTCCAACCAAGCGGAGACGGTCCCATCTTCGAAGATCGAGAAGGTACTCTTACAGGCGATGGTGTGCAATACGGCCCAAAAGTGAATATAACATTGGCAACCATCAAAGGTGATTTCGAGCCGGATGGAGATGTGGATTATAGTGACGTTCTCAGTTTATTCGATTTCTGGTTGCATATGGGTTGTGGTGAGCCCAATCAATGGTGCTTTGGGAGGGACCTCGACACCAGTGAAATCGTAAACTTCTTTGACTTCGCGTTATTGGCACTCAACTGGCACTACGGTGTGCGGAAGCCGCCTAAGCCCGCGACCAATTCCTGTCCACAAGATGGGGCGATTGGTGTTAGCGTGGGAACCGACCTTACGTGGACGGCAGGAGAAGGGGCTGCTTCGCACAATGTGTATTTCGGGACCTCATACCCGCCTCCGTTCCAGTTGAGTCAGCCTTCCACGACGTTTGACCCGGGTATCCTCGATCCTTCTACAACGTATCATTGGCGCATAGATGAGGCCAGTCGCATCGGCACAACGCAAGGACCATCCTGGAGTTTCACAACAGGAGCCTTGACCAACCATCACGAGATCGTCTTTCCTGGTTCCACTTGGCAATTCATGGATCCGGGAGAATTAGGCCTTGACAGTTCAAAGCTGGATGAGTTTGCCGGCCGGGTTGGTGGCGTAGGCTGCGTTGTGCGGCAGGGCTATATGGTGAAAACTTGGGGGAGTGAAAACTCCAAAGGCGACTGGGCGTCGGCCGCCAAACCCGTACTCAGCACAATGCTGCTGTTCGCCGTCAAAGAGGGATTGTTGAGCACTCCGCACGACCGGATTGGGGATTGGGGCTGGGCGCTATCCGCTAAAGATGAAGCGATGGAATTCTATCACCTGGCCAACATGACCAGCGGCTACGCTCGCGGAGAAGCGCCTGGGACGGCTTGGGCCTACAACGACTATGCTATCAGCCTTTATGCCAAGACACTGTTCGACAGGGTCTTCCAGAGCACCGCCGACAGTGCCGCCAGGCATCCGGATCGTCTCGGTGCGCTCGAATTCCAGGATGGCTCAGTCTTTTCGTCCCGAGACGGCTATGGAATCTATACGAGTCCCCGTGATTTTGCCAGGATCGGCTGGTTCTGGTGTAATAAGGGTTATTGGGGTGGCCGTCAGTTGTTGCCTCGCTACTACTTCGAGGAATACATGAGACCTCTGGTTCCGGGGGATGTTCCGAGGAGCACCGCAGCAGGCTCCGACTATCTTGAGGTAGGTACGTATGGTGGCGGCACAGACCAAACCGAGTACGGTCCCGGAATATACGGCTTCAACTGGTGGCACAATCCAGGTCGGGCTAACTGGCCGAATGCTCCAGAGGATACAATTCAGGCCAATGGGCACTGGGGCGGAGAAGTAGTGACGGTTATTCCCAGCCTGAGTCTCGTGGCAGCCTGCCGCGGGAATAACGGCTCCTTTGAGCCCGGCAACGCCGATTCAAGCATGAATCAGAACCTCAGATTGCTCGTAGAGGCTTGCCCACCATTCCCGCTGGGGCAAATCGTGGTGGATCCGTGTGACCCGTCCCGGATGGTTTACCGTGCTGTTTATGAAAGCGGCGAGAATAAGCCGGTGTGTTTCGCCGGGCCGGGTGATCCGGAAGACTTCTTCTACAACAACCCTCAGGACAATTTGGATTTGCTTATCGCACGAGGGGCCCGGTGCACATATATCACCGCCGTGTTGCAGGATTTCGGCGGCGGCGATCCGGGATCAGGAAGCGCTTTGGATGCGAAACTTGTGGAATGGGAGGGCTATATTGAGCAGCTTGAACAGGCCGGCGTTATTACAGTGTTCGTCCTTTTTGATGACAGTCAACCTTTGACCCCAAATTGGGAGGAGCTGGTCGATAAGTGTGTGGCGAAATTCCAGCATCACAAGTTGCTGATCTGGATGGTTGCTGAGGAGTACAGCGAAGCGTTGACACAAGCTCAGGTGTCGCAAGTTGCGGCTCTCATCAAGCAAATGGACCCGTTCGACCATGTGGTGGGCGTGCACCAGTTGAATGGGAATACTTTCGACTTCTTGGATGATGCCAATATTGACATGTTCATGATGCAGTTAAACCAGTCCACTGCGGCAGGTTTACATGCCATGGTTAGGAATTCGAATGTGAACGGCAAGAAGATACTGAACATGGCCGAAGCAGCGGATCATGCCAAGCAGACGCGAGAGACTGTGCGCAAGTGGAACTGGGCAAGCATCATGGGTGGAGCCGGCGCGGTGCAGGTGCTGTGGATGGGGCGCGCAAGCGATCCTGCGGATTGGAACAGCCAGGAAAAGTATGACGACTGCATAAGGCTGATGGACTTCATGGAACTGCTCAGGTTCAACGAGACACGATCACGAGATGATTTAGCAAGAGGTAACACGGATTATGTGTTGGCAAATCCCGGACAGGTGTATATTCTGTATGGAGATGTAGGCGGTAGTCTGGGCGTATATGTTGAGGAAGGCGATTACGGGGTCATATGGTACGATCCGGTTGACGGTGATTGGATCAACCAAGGCATTCAGCAGCTCTCGACAGGCGAGCAGACTTTTCTGAAGCCCAGTGCAATCAGTGATGAGGCGGTTGTTTATCTTGCGTCCTTGATTGAGCAAGATACTATTCGACACGAAGCCTCGAACGCCGATCCTCCTGACGGCGTAACAAACGTTTCCATATTGGCCGGTTTGAATTGGGCGCCTGGAGCGGGCAGCGAATCTCATGAGATTTACTTCGGCACGACCAGCCCGCCACCATTGGTCACCACACAGACGGAGGCCACCTATACACCTGCCGTCCCGATGTCCAGGGGTGTTACGTACTACTGGCGCATCGGCGAAGTCAGTCCCAGGGGTAAGACTCTTGGCCAAATCTGGAGCTTCACGACCGAAACAGGAGGAACCCGTTGAAGCATAAGGACTCCGTTTTGCCGCTGAATCTACTCGATCTTCGACATTAGCTGAATAACCCTCAGTATGGTATAATATAACAGCCACGTGTTGGCATTTGTGATTATAGGCTTTAGTTTAGCAGGAAAAGGACTGTGATTAACGGCCCTTGAATACTCGTCTCGAAGTAAGAGCATTATGTCTGGAAAATTCTTCTTTTCGGTCTGTCTTATATCGCTACTCAACTTCACTTTGTTTAACGCTGCCGGTGCCCAGGAGGCTTTGGTTCCTGTCTGGCATATCACTTTGGACGATGAGGCGTCTATCACAGGCGATGGAGGCGCAGTAGTAAGCGGTCCGGCAAGCTTCGTCCTTGGAGCAATCAATAATGCCTTCGCCGGAAACGGCAGCGTTTACGCCAGTTGGGACAATACCGATGTTGCCGGCATTTTCGACGGTGTCTGGGACAACGATGCCGGTTCTACTGTGGATTTGTACTTCCGTGGGAACCATTGGGACACTCATTCCGGCGATTCGGGGCTCTGGTCGGTTGTGGATCGGTACAGCGGTAATGACGGTTACTTCATCACGTCGGTGCGAAATGGGAGTCTGCGTTTTCCGTACAAGGACTCTTTTACCGGTTATAGTGAAGCTCCACATTTAACCGGCATTACGCTGGAGAACGACGTGACCTATCGTTTAACCGTAAGTCAATACGATACGAATTTTGAGGTGTATATCGAGGGAGGGACTTACAGCAATAATTCTCCTATTTATGCAGACTACACCTGGGACGAAACCATCTGCTTTCCGCAATACAACACAGGCCCTCCCGGCGGACGGGAGATGAATGTAGGTAACCGCAGCAGTTTCTTCGAAGGAAGACTGCAAGCCGGAGAGTGGGTTGACAACGTGCGTGTTTACAACGGCTATTACACGCCGGCAGAACTCGATGCCGGGAGCCAGGGCCCTTTAGGCGACCTTAACAAAGACGGCATGGTGTACTTTCAAGACGTGAATATTATGATGACCAACTGGCTTGCCGACGATTGTAATATTGCAGAGGGCAACCTGGATGAAAACGATCCCGTGGGTTTTGTTGACTTTGCTATGCTGGGCAGTGCGTGGTTGAACGGAGCAAGAGTTACCATCACCCAGCAGCCGACAAACGCTGTTGTCTATGAGGGCGAGACGACTTCTTTCAGCGTGACGGCAACAGGTCCTGAGCCGATCACGTACCAATGGCAAAAAAACGGCTTTGACCTGAATGACCGTGGGCGTTACTCCGGCGCGACAACAGATACGTTGCAGATAACCGATGTGGAAGTTGTAGATGCCGGTGACTATCGTTGTATGGTAATGAATGATTATATGACAGTCATCTCGAATGAAGCAACGCTAACAGTCACCGCCGGCGTACCTGTCGGTCGCCAGACATTTAATGAAGCCGCGACGGGACGACGCTACGTTCTTTATGTGCCGGTCGATTACAGTCCTTACAAGTCGTATCCTCTGGTTGTCAGTTCGCATGGCACGGGCCAAGACGGCGATACCGAGATGGATTCGACGGGGCCAAACAGCGGTTATGACCGCGGCACCCCAACCTGGCCGACCTTAGCCGAAGATTATGACGTTATTGTTGCCTGCCCGGATATGACGGGAGCCCACGGCAATCCGGGCAATCAGCTTGACCCCGGTCAATTAGATGAGCTTGCCTCCGATGACAATGCAATAATGCATATCATTGTGGAAATCCAGGCGATATATAATATCAATGCCTGCCGTACGCTCATAACCGGTTTTTCGGGTGGCGGACACGTGGCACACTATACGGGCTTGAGACATCCTGACGTATTCAGCGGCCTGTGTGCCCGACACGGAAACTTCAACG
Source organism: Sedimentisphaerales bacterium (assembly GCA_016933985.1). Lineage (GTDB taxonomy): Bacteria > Planctomycetota > Phycisphaerae > Sedimentisphaerales > Anaerobacaceae > JAFGCD01. The sequence goes on from JAFGTU010000031.1 coordinate 14,320, forward strand.
TCGAAGAAGCTCCGAGCATACTTCCGGATGGCGTGCTCAATATGAATGCATATATATTCACCGGGACCAACGATTCTGTGTATGGAACCGACGAAGCTGTTGCATGGTATTCGACGCAAGGATTCAGGTATGTTGACACCAATGATTTCGACACCTATCCGAGTAGCGAGCACACCACCGATAGACACCACGCATTGTCGTGGTTCCTGAATCTGAGCCGCAGTCTTATTGGCACGAGCCCTAGTGGCCACTATGTCACGTATGATGATGAAACCTTGATATTTGTTGGCGACAGCGGCACCCAGTGTCCTTCTCAGAACAGCAATCTTGACCACCGCGAGTGGATAGATGACTGCTCCGAGAGAGGCATCCGTGCCGTACACGTCTGGGCATTCATCGCTGCCAGACAAAAGCAGGATGGCTCTCTGATTGAAAATCGCTGGGGATATGTCTATCCGGACATCACACCCTGGGCAAGAAATACCTCAGGCCCCTTAGCTCTGGACCAGAAGTATCAATGGAACCTTCAGGCTTTTGACGAAGGCCCGGCGGGAGATTGCAACCATTATTGGCCGAGGATGCGCGATATGGCCTCCTATGCAAAGAGCAAGAACATGGCATTGGTTACCACGCTATTCACCGGCTGGGCCAAGCCTGGCCAGGAGCCCTGGGAATATCATCCGTTCAAGACCACTAACGGCGGACATCTGACCAATGCGTCCGATGCGGTAGTCATCGCAACACCCGGCACCGAGGTGTGGCAGGAAACATGGTCCGATGGCTGGCCCAACGCCAAAAAGACACAGTGGCTCTGGGAACAATTGTGCATCAAGTTTATCAACGACCTCGGCTCAATGGGAAATGTCTTCTTTGTCTTCTTTGACGAGCATTCTTACGATGACGGCAATATGGAGCAGCACTTCGCAGATTTCTTCCGCAATCGCGGCATGATTTGGATGGATCAGAATTCTATGCGTTCCACGGTGGATTTTGTGATGAGCGCTACCTTCAGCACCGACGACAAAAACTCCAATGCCGTGTCGGGCTTTAACGGCAGTCCGCCAAGACCATATTTTTTCCTGGAAGGACACCCTTATATGGATAACGGCGTGCGCACCGCCATCTGGACGTTCTCGCTGGGCGGCGGCAACTACTTCTTCCACGGCGACTATGATCAGGAGACCGAAAGGACCGGTATTATGGGCTACGACCCTTGTGTGCCCGGCGGTGACAAAGGTATGTACAAAAGGGATTGGCTCGGCCATGCAAGCAGGTTCTTCAACGAGTATGTGGAAGATCTGGATTCGATGGTTCCCAATAACGGTCTGAGCAGTTCCGGGACTTATTGCCTGGCTGATCCCGGCAGGGTATACGTGGTTTACTCCAAGATTGGCTCGCCTTCAACTTTCTCCGTTGACCTCGGTGCTACGGTTACAAAGATACTCGATTGCCGCTTTTACAATCCCGCAGACGGTCAGTTCCAGTCAACTTTTCAACGCACGGGTGGAAGCAGCACCGAATCCTTCACAAAACCCGATACAAACGACTGGGTACTTCACATTGTCGCCAGACCGATGGCGAGATAGTCATCCGGCACAAGCGCAACGATAACAGGACATCGCTCACCCTTCTTTTCTTGGCGCCCGCAGGAGGCCTCGTCAACGCTCGGCAGCGAAAGGTTGCTCATGCCTTCTGTGCCTGACAAGCGGATAAGAAAACACCGGATATTGGATCATGCCGTTGTTTTTTGTACGAACTTGTTAAGATGCTATCGGTAATTGCGGATGCTGGAGATGAAACTGAAGGACCTGGCCGAAAACGCGAGCGTTGACAGGAAATAACAGGTAACATACCCTATGAATCAATGAGGCAACCGAACAAGACGACGGTTATGGTCTAAGCAGTATCATAATGAGAAACAGGAATTGTGAGCTACCTCTTTTGTGGTGTGTGGTGCTTCTTCTTTCAGTGGCTCCCCCGGGTCAAGCTGACGACAAAAACGAATCGTCAACCGAGGATGCCGATATTGTCTCTCAACTGACGGGGAGTATTCCGGAGAATTTCCCCCGCTTCGCTTTTACCGGTCACCCTGAGCAAGCGCAATTACTCGATCACTTTCTTTGGTATCACTTTCATCATCGGCTTGGCAACAGCATGGTGCTGTTTAATAAGGAGTATCTTCTGACTGCCGACATCTGGCTCGGCAACGCATATTCCCGTGGCTCGAAAGAGAAGATTCAAGAAGTCCATCGAGCCGCTCTGTTGGATGTATATATGGATGCTGAAGGCTATGTTGTAAGCCACCAGCACTTTTCCCACGCCCACGATCTGGGTTGGCCTTTCCCTTCCTGGGGTCAATCTCACAGGGAGCTTGACCGAGTGAAAGGGAAAACCGCAGGCTGGCACTTTCAGCCTCTCAAAAGCGTGCGGGGCTGGATTGGCGGACATCTCCGCACGTCAAATGGGAAGGAATATGCCGGCGAAACGGCCGTTTCCCTCTGGGAACTGCACAACGTCAAATCTCTGGGCACCAGAGACAATAGTTGGCATTTAGAAGCTACCGGATCCTCGCCCGCCATAACGACCCCCAAAGGCTACGGTATCAACGCTTTCGATGCGCCGTATTTGCAACTTCGCTGGAAGCGATCAGGCATATCTCCTGCTCACACGGCCCCGTACGTTGAATGGCTGCGCCAGAACGATACCGATTACAGTTCCGACCGGCGTGTATATTTCTATCCTGAAAAGACGCCGCTGTCCCGCGAATATCAACATTCCATTATGACCATGCACCGTCATCCTCAATGGCAGGGAAGAATCAAACGGATTCGCATCTCCCTTGCGCCGGGAGAATCGGAGGCTGCATTTGAGATAAATTCCTTCTTCACTGTTTATGATACCCGCCACACGATCAACAATCCGATCTTTATCCTGGCTTCCTGTCGTTATTTTAGCTGGACGGGCGATCTGGATTTCTTGCGCCGTCAGATCAATCGCATGCGTCTGGCCCTGCGTTATCAGCAGACGGTGATGAGGGGTCTAAAATATAATCACATTCGTAATCCCTGGCCCGGCCACGACGGCTTGCCCGGTTGGAATAAAGACGATAGCGGAAAACTGACCTTTCACTCCGGCCACGGCATAGGCAGCAACTATTGGGACATCCTACCTTTCGGGTGGGACGATTTGTATGCCACCAACCAGTATTACGCCGCCACTCTGGCGATGGCTGAGATGGAAGAAGCAATTGAACAGAATCCCGATTGGAACGTTCCCATCGGGACTATGAAATTGGATGCACAGCATTTGCGCCGACACGCCCGTCAGATAAAGGAAACTGCGAATCGTCTTTTCTGGAACAAACAAAACGACCGCTTCATTGCCTGCATTGATAAGGATGGCAACGGGCACGATTACGGCTACACCTTCCTTAATCTCGATGCCATCTGGTACGATTTGGCGAACAGGGGCCATGGCCGGCAGATCATGGACTGGATTACGGGCAAACGCATCGTCGAAGGCGATACTTCCACCGGAGCCGATATCTACCGCTGGCGCTTCGGCCCGCGGGCCACTACCCGCCGGAATATCGAATGGTACGGGCAGGGCTGGTGGGCTCCTGAGAGCCTGGACTGGGGTTACCAGATCCAGGATGGCGGAGCGGTACTTGGCTTTACATTCTATGATCTCTGGGCTCGGCTGCAAATTCTCGGCCCGGACAATGCCTGGCAACGACTCATGCAGATTCTCGCCTGGGAAAAAGAAGTGCATTCGGAAGGCGGATACCGGAAGTATTACGAAGGAGGCAAACGAGGCACGACTCTCCAGGGCGGCGGCACCTGTGGCGGACTCGGCATCGATTATGAGTTTTACGAAAGCTCCCTTCTGCCGGCGATCATTCCCTACGGATTCCTTGGCTTGCTCGCTCGACCCAATGGCTCTCTGGTCATCAACCCCCGACTGCCGGAAGCCTGTCCCGAAATTGCTGTCAGCAACATCCTCTATCACAATGCCCTTTTCGATATTCGCGCGACCAATAAGAGCATCGAACTCAACTGCAAAGACCTTACCCGGGAACCGATTCAAATTGTTCTTGAAGGAACCTGGAAACGGGGAAAGTCCGATTGGTGTGGTTCCACTTGTGTTCTCAATCAAGTTGGTATATATAGTTTTACAAAGTGCAATTGACGCTTCAAGAGCGATCGCGGCCGAACCGCCAAGACAGTTATTTTACACGCTTATGGACGAAAGGAAGGGTAATGTGCAGACATGATTGGAAAAAGATTGTTGTGACGATAACTGTGCTGCTGTGCTCGGTACCGATTATGCCAGGCGGACAGAAGTCGGGAACGATTAGCGCAAATGGCCAAGTTGCCAGGTGCCCTGCTTCGACTTATGTGCTTGAGCCGGCAAAGTGCGTCCCTGTGGCGTACGACGCCGATGTTGTAGTAGCCGGAGGAGGTTTTTCCGGCATTGCGGCTGCACTTGCCACCGCCCGGCAAGGCGCAAAGACTGTTCTTATAGAACGCCAGGGCGCCGTTGGAGGCAGCTTCGGGCCGGGAATGCATTTCCAGAAAGTCTTCTTACAGGATGACCCCAACACCTATATTAAGGGTGCGCCGTACGATTATGTTAAGGGCGAAGTCACCGCCATAACCAGGGAATTTGCCGAGAACTTCTTTGCTCTCCATGCCGGTCGAAAGAGCTGCAGTCTTGCAGATTCGAAACTCTGCTCTTACATGACTCTGAAAATGCTCAAGGAGGCAGGGGTTGAGTTGATGCTCTGCTGCTACGCGTGTGACCCAATTATGCAGAATAATAAGGTTTGTGGGTTATTTGTTGAGAACAAGTCCGGCCGCCAGGCGGTCAGGGCCAAGGTTGTTATAGACGCCACGGGTGAAGCCGACATCTGCCGTCGAGCCGGTGCACCTATACTGCGGCCTAAGGAAAGTTACCATGAATATGATTCGCACGCACCTACAGGCATAGGTATCTGGGCCATTGTTGCAGGAATCGATGGTGAAAGACTCGACGACAGCAAGGTCGTTGAGATTTCCTGGAAGGAGGGTATTGACGATTTGGCCGAGGTCACCTGCGACGGTTTACGCAAGCTTGCACCGGATCCCAGTCTGAGGGCGATTAAGGTTCAACTTGTCCGTCCACATCCGAAGGTCGATGCGGGCGATGCCAAGCACATATCTGCGCTTGAAGCGGGAATCAGAAAGTACGTTATCGATTTCGTTGAAAGGTGTCGTAAACATGTGCCGGGCTGCGAGAATGCATATTTGCTGTACATAGCTCCATACCTGTGCGCCAGAGGCGGTCCGTGCATTGAGGGCGAGTACACCCTTACCATGCCGGAATGTTACGAAGGCAAGAAGTTCGATGACGTCATCTATGTTTATGGTGAAGCTCATGCTCTTAGGTGGCAGGCCGAACAGAAGGTGCCGTTCAAGTGGACCGACGTACCGTACCGCGTTATGATTCCTCGGAAAGTCGATGGCATCATTGCTGTCGGTCGAAGCGCTTCCTGCATTCCCGACACGCTATTGCGGATATGCGAGAGTGTGATTTATATGGGACAGGCCGGTGGTACGGCGGCTGCGCTGTGCGTGCGAAATGACGTTGAGCCGCGGGACCTGAACGTTAAACAACTCCAGAAGAAGCTGCTTGCCGACGGCTTCTATCTCGGCGATGAAAACCGTCTTGCCGAACTTGGGTTGAGACAATGATGCTGCGTGGAACAACTTTATTCTTAGTAATGACCGTGATGATTGCGGGGCTTTCGGATAGAGGCTCGGCCGCAGCCGTCACGCTGGTTCGGGACGGCAAACCGATCAGCGCAATTGTCATGGCAAAGACCCCTGCGCCCGCGGCCCGGCTCGCAGCCAAAGAGCTGCAGTATCACATCGAAGAGATTACCGGTGCGAACTTGCCTATCAAGGCGTCCGATGAATATTTTGAAGGCGTGCGCATTCTGGTCGGCGAGAGCGAGGTTACTCGGAGACGCGGTTTGAGAGGCGAAGATTTTCAGCCGCAAGAGTATCTGATCCGCATCACGAAAGATACGATTATCTTGATGGGACGAGATTTGCTCGACACCCCGGCCAATCGAGCAGAAACAGGACGCGGCATCACGCATTCACTGGCTGACACGCGAAAGACGATCCGGTACAACGTTGCTATAGGCCGGAACGAAGAACCAGATGAGAGTATTATACTGCCGGGGCTGATGGACGATCAAGGGACTTGCTATGCGACGTACGATTTTCTCGAACGATTCTGCGGAGTGCGATGGTACGGCCCATCACTGCTCAATATCGTGATTCCATCTCAAAAAACGCTTTCGATGCAAGAGGTAGAAATTCGCCGCAGGCCTTCACTATTGCACCGTTATGCACCAGGTGGCAACTGGCCGATTCTGCAGGAGCAATGGGGTACATATCAAAACGGGCAGAAGGACCTTTTCTTTCGCCGTATCCGATACGGAGGAGAGCGATGGGGCTGCAATCATTCCTTCTTGAGTTTCCGGGACAGATTTCTGGTCGAGAATCCGGATCGACCAGAGTTGTTTGAACGAAGTTGCCCCGAGTATTTCGCCGTCGGATGGGAGAACGAGGGATTCTGGCGGCAGCTTTGCATGACTAATCCGGATGTAATCGCGCAGGTTGTCCAGGATGCCCGTGACTTTTTCGGCGGCAAGGGAATCAAGGGACGACAGTTGGCCATCGGCGACTATTTTGCTGTCGTACCCGAAGATTCCGACCACTGGTGCAAGTGCGATAGATGTCAGGCCATTCTCGAAGAAGGGAAGTCTCGCGACATCGAATATGTATTCGGAACGGGAGCGGCCAGTGATTACGTGTTTGGCTTTGTCAATGCCGTGGCCAAAGAGGTCAAGAAAACGCACCCTGACAAATTCATCGCTGCGCTGGCTTATGCCGATTACTCTTACCCTCCGACATTCGAACTGGAATCTAACGTTGCTGTTGCTCCGTGCGTGCAGTTGTGCTATGGCTACTGGCGCGGCGTATTCAAGAACGATGAGAAATTCTACAGTGAATGGATCGACGAGAGCAAACATTCCGGGCGACGGCTGCATGTCTGGAACTATTTCCATCATCCGATGGAGCGTGCTCTTATGGGCGGCTGGAAATGTTTTCCCTGCTTCATGCCGGATTTGATATCTCAATGGGTTAAACGCTACTCACGCGACGGGATACGCGGGTACTATCTATGCGGTGTTCCACAACAGTTGGACTATTACCTGTATATGCAAACCGCCTTCAACGCCCAGACAAACTGGAAAGCATTGATTGATGAGTTCTTTGCCCTGTATTTCGGGTCTGCGGCCGAACCAATGAAGAAGTTCTACTTTCGTATCGCCGAGATCAATAAAGAAGAAGGCATCCTCGGAGTCACCGAAAAAGACTCTTGGGAGAAGCTCGGAACCGAGCCTCGAATGGAAGAACTCAATGGCCTGATAGAACAGGCTATTGCTTCTGCACGCACCGACATCGAAAGACGACGGGTAGAGACGTGGAAGAAGGGGATCTGGGACTACATGCGGCAAGGACGCCGGGAATACATCAAGAAGAAACGGGCTTACGAAAAGAAGGAGCTTTCGATTGCGGTCTTCAGCACAGGTGTGGACGACGGCAACAAATTGCTCCCGGATGGAGCAGTCGACCTGCACTGGCGCTTGACTCAAAGCAGCGATGGCCAATGGACGGGGCCCGAGAGTTATATAGTCCGGTCCGAAACGGCGCCTATCCCGCCGTGGAGCGGACAGATACCGGATTCTAAGTCGAAATGGATCACACCGCGAGCAGATAGCGTGGATGTTTCGCCCGGGAGGTATGTTTATGAGCAAACCTTCAGAATTGAAGAACGGATGGACGTGGATACGGCCAGCGTATTTGGTCGGATCATGGGCGACGATATTGTGGAACGCATCGAGATCAATGGTGTGAAGACTGGTGTGGATGACGGGTTCGCCAAATGGCTTGATCTTCTTATCATTGAGCATCTCGTAGTAGGGGAGAACACGCTTCGAGTGGTAGTGAGAAACAGTGGGGAAAACGTCAATCCGCACGGCTTGCGCGTTGAATTGAATGGTTGGGCCGACGATAAGCAATAAAAGGAAAGAGGCGGAAGATGGTAATGGAAAATCTCCTCCCACAATCCAAAACCGACAAATATAAGGTGCACCAACAGAGGGGAGCGGAACAGCTTGTTCGTTTTGTCCTTTATCCTCTGCGAAAATGGTTCCGTCGAAACTACACGGCAGTCCGCCTTCCATAAGTACTGGTTCATCTTCGTAGCAGAATAGTCGCGTGAATAGCAGTGAAGCCCGCAGAAACACGCCCAATTTGCTTCGCACACGATTACAACCACTACAACCAGACAACCTGTTATCTCCAAATTTGGAAGAATACTGATTTCATAAGTCAAGCTTTTCCAAGCACTTAGCTAGGGCTGGGGCATGTACACTGTTTTCAATGCGCGGTGCTACAAGTCACCCCTCTCGGTTTTTCCTGCTTCTGACAGAAGCAATTTGTTATCATAGAGTTGCTTTAGAGCAACAGTGACGAGTAGATGCCCGAGCATTAGACGTAAAAGGACAGAGTTACTGATGGCGACAACTAGCAAAAGAGATCTTGTGAACAAAATTGCTGAATCAACCAACACTCCTCGCACTACAACCAAGCGTATAGTCCAGTGCTTTCTCGACGAGGTCATCGCCGAACTGGCCAAAGACAACCGCTTAGAATTCCGCGATTTCGGCGTATTTGATGTGAGACTGCGTGCAGCAAGATCCGCTCAGAATCCGAAGACTATGGAGCCAGTCCAAGTGCCGCCAAAGAGAGTAGTGAAGTTCAAGATTGGCAGGGCTCTGAAAGTGAAGCTCAACGGTGATGATACGGAGTAACAGATCCTATCGACCATCGCAGGACTATTCTCGTGGGGGAGTGACATGCGATCGAATTCGAATGGTGATATGTTCCAGGCCAATGTAAGGGGATAGCATGAACGAGGTTACTCGTATCATAAATGCTATTGAGCAAGGAGACCCCCATGCTTCTGAGGAATTGCTTCCTCTGGTCTATGAAGAGTTGAGATTCCTTGCCACTCAGAAGATGGCTCTGGAGAAGCCGGGACAGACGTTGCAGGCTACTGCATTGGTGCATGAGGCATACATTAGACTCGTAGAGGAAAGCCAGCAAAGTTGGGACAATAGAGGACACTTTTTCAAAGCTGCTTCTGAGGCTATGCGTCGGATTCTGATCGACAACGCTCGCCGCAAGAAAAGCCTCAAACGTGGCGGTGGCCACGAGCGGATCGACTTGTGTGGGGTAGTGCTAGCCGGCAACACAGACATTTCTCTCGATGACCTCATGTCATTGGATGAAGCCATTGAGAAGCTTGCAAACAAGGACAGAATCAAGGCAGAATTGGTTAAGCTACGTTATTTCGCGGGGCTGACTTCCGAGCAGGCAGCCGAGGTTCTCGGTATTTCGCATAACACAGCTGACAAATACTGGGCTTATGCCCGTGCGTGGCTACGCGTGGAAATCAAAGCAGATGATGGGGCGAGCAAGGAGTGATGTAAGTGCTTGTCAGATATGGACATAGTATATGTTTGTCGTTGTCAGAGATGAGATTCTGCATTTTCCACATTTTTTTTGGGGTATGACATCGCTGAATTCCGCATTCTATAATAGACCATTAGAATAAGGAGCCAGCTTATGATTGCTGATAGAAAAGACGAGGAAGCGATCTTCTACGCTGCTCTTGAAAAAGCGTCCGACCAGGAAAGAGAGGCTTACATCAGGGAAGCCTGTGGAAAAGATGCTCACCTACTGAAGCGTGTACAGACCCTACTCAGGGCCCACGAGGAAGATAGTGATTTTCTCAAGCCTTCTGTTACTTACGATGATGCAACTCTCGACAGGCCTAGTGTTGCTGAGGGGCTGGGTACGATAATCGGGCATTACAGGCTATTAGAAAAGATTGGTGAAGGTGGGATGGCCTCTGTCTACATGGCTGAACAATACAAGCCAATACGCCGCAAGGTTGCCTTGAAGATTATAAAGCTCGGTATGGATACCAAGGAGGTAATAGCTCGTTTTGACGCAGAACGGCAGGCCTTGGCGATGATGGACCACCCCAATATCGCCAAAGTCTTTGACGCTGGCGCCACTGATACAGGTCGGCCGTATTTTGTGATGGAACTGGTGAAGGGTGTTTCTATCACCGAGTACTGCGACAAGAATAGGCTGAGCACAGAGGAACGATTGCGCCTGTTCCTCCAAGTGTGCAACGCTATTAATCACGCTCACCAAAAAAGTGTCATCCATCGTGACATTAAGCCCACAAATGTAATGGTGACCCTGCACGATGGCAACCCCGTGCCAAAGGTGATTGATTTCGGAATTGCCAAAGCAACCAGCCAGCGACTTACAGAAAAGACGTTGTTTACTCGATACGCACAGGTGATTGGTACGCCTGTATACATGAGCCCGGAACAGGCGGAGATGAGCGGATTAGATGTTGATACTCGCACTGATATTTACTCTCTGGGAGTGTTACTGTACGAACTGTTGACCGGGACTACGCCTTTTGATGCAGAGGAGCTCCGGCGTGCAGGGTATGGTGAGTTACAGCGGATTATTCGTGAAGAAGAGCCCCTCAAACCATCAACCAGATTGAGTAGTCTGGGTGAGACGCTTACTGATATCGCCCAACACCGCAAGGCTAGCCCGGATTTGCTCACCAAACTTATTCGCGGTGATCTGGATTGGATAGTGATGAAGGCGCTAGAGAAGGATCGTACCCGCCGGTACGAGACAGCCAACGAGTTTGCCACGGACATCAGGCGATATTTTGGAAGTGAACCTGTCTCAGCTGGCCCACCGAGCGTGGGGTATCGGCTGAGTAAATTCGTGCAACGTAACCGAGCACTGGTTACAAGTACTGCGGCAGTGCTCGTCGTGCTCGTAGCCGGTATTGTGTTTTCCACTGTCTTCGCTATCGGGCAGGTTCATGCACGCGCCGACGCTGAACGACAGGGAAGGAGAGCGCAGGCTGTGGCTGACTTTGTGACAAAGGACCTTCTTGCGTCGGTAATGAGGGGCCATGACAGCAGAGGGGACATTACCATGAGTTCGGCTCTTGCTGCCGGTGCAGCCAGAATAAAGGAGAGGTTTGAAGGCGCGCCGCTTACTGAGGCGTCGATCCGTGAGGCGCTGGGAAACACATACCGGCGGCTGGGGGAGTACGAAGAGGCTCAGCCGCAGTTGGAGCGTGCATACGAAATCCGTCGAGAGGAAATCGGCGAAGCAAATCTGGAAACACTACAGTCCACACGCCACTTGGCCCGGCTGTACTTGGCACAGGAGCGTTATGACAAGGCGCAATCGCTGTTGATCAGGACGCTGGACACCAGGCAGGTCGTCCTAGGTAAGGAGCATCCGGACACGTTGGAGTCCATGAGTGACCTTGCCTCAGTGTACTACTACCAAGGTCAATATGACAAGGCGCAGGCCTTACTGCTCGATTCGCTGGAGATTGGCCGCCGCGTGTTGGGTGAGGACGACCCACAGAATCAGATATCTATGGGCTGGCTGGCCAAGGTGTACAGGGAACAGGGAAGTAATGAGCAGTCGGAGTCACTGTACATTGAAATGTTGGAGGGCAGACGCCGTATCCTGGGTGAAAAATATAAGGAAGAGATAGTCACGTCTGTCGTCACAAGGGAACTGATCAGGCTTTACGAAGTCTGGGGCAAACCACAGCAGGCAAAGCAATACCGAGCAAGCTTGCAACAGTTATCGAATACTCTGATCTTTCATCTTGGTGACTGGGACAAATATTCACAGGTTCTGCAAGCCTGGGGCGCCGCGCCGAAGCGTGAAGAAGAGGTACAGAAGACTCCCCCTGTGGTGGATTACATGGGCAAGCTGGCTGAGTGGTACTATGAGCAGGGTCGATACGAAGAGGCCGAGCCTCTGTATCTTGAAAGATTGGAGATTCAAGAGCAGCTGTTGGGAAAAGAACATCCGGATGTACTCGGTTCTACGAAAGACTTGGCATATCTGTACTATCATCAAAGACGGTACGACAAGGTAGAAGAGCTGCTTGTCAACCTCTTGGAGGCCAGCCAGCGTGTCCTAGGCGAAGAGGATTCATCCACTCTGGAGATTATGGTCGGGCTTGCCGCCTTGCGCGCCACATGTCCCATTCCAGAGTTGAGAGACGGCACAAGGGCGCTTGAGCTAGCTACTGAGGCTTGCCAGCAGACGGAATGGAAGAAGTGTGAGTATGTTGAGGTCCTAGCGGCTTCTTATGCGGAGCTTAGCGACTTTGAATCCGCTGCGAAATGGCAGAAAGAGGCTTTAGAATTATTGGCCGCAGGAGAGGAAGAGTTGCGAGCGGATTATGAGTCGCGTCTGAGACTGTATCAATCTGGCAAACCCTACCGCGAAAGTCCATTGGAAGAGAAGTAGATGTCCGTAAGTGATGTGACCAGTTGTCAAATAAACAGCAGCGTGTGATCCCCCGTTTCCATCCGTAGGCGACTACAACTTCTACAACTGGAAGCCTCGTTACCTCCCAATTTAGGAAAAATCTTCGGTCCGTAAGTGTTGTATTGACAAGTACTTGGTCGCGTGCAGAAAAATGTGCAACGGCTTCAATGCGCGTTGCTATGAATCGGGTGTGGAATTTTTTTCTGGCGCTTTCTAAGTGCTTTTGTACACTGGCTTTATGAGTCCCTAATTAGGGTGAACTGGTTTTGTGT